>CAXBOL010000247.1:0-6972 GCA_963977295.1 uncultured Opitutaceae bacterium | reverse complement strand
CTTCGCAAGCCAAGCCCCTACAGAAAGGGCGGGGCGGCGAGGGACGTTGAAAGATACGGGGGCGTTATCTGGCGTAGATTTCGGGGTTGAGGATATTGGGGGGCGTTTCGCCCCGGCAGGCGGCGAAGAGATTGCGGGCGGCCATGTTGCCCATCTTGGTGCGAGTGCCGATGGTGGCGCTGCCGAGGTGAGGCGGAATGACGACGTTGGGCAGTTCGGCCAAGCCGGGTTCGAGGGCGGGTTCACGCTCGAATACATCTAGACCGGCGCCCGCGATTTGGTTGTTTTGCAGGGCGGACACGAGGGCCTTTTCATCGATCACCGGACCTCGCGCGGTGTTGATGATGTAGGCGGTGGCTTTCATTTTCGCCAGTTCGTCGGCCCCGATGAGGTGGGTCGTGGCCGGCGTAAGGGCAACGTGGATGGAAACGAAGTCGGCCTGCGCGAGGACCTCATCCAGGGATAGATAGGTCAGGCCAAGCTCGGCTTCTTCGGTTTCACTCAAGCGCGTGCGATTCCAGTAAATTACCCGCATGGCAAAGCCTTTGGCCCGGGCAATCATCGCTTTCCCGATGCGGCCGAGACCGACGAGGCCCAAGGTGGCGCCGGTGATGTCCTGGCCGAGCAATTGCAACGGGGCCCAACCGGTCCATTGGCCGGAGCGCACCAGCGTATCACCCTCGACGATACGACGACCGACGGCAAACATGAGCGCCCAAGCGATATCGGCGGTGGTGTCGGTCAACACCCCGGGGGTGTTGGTGACCGCGATCTTGCGTTGGGTCGCGGCGGGGACGTCGATGTTGTTGTAGCCGACGGCGTAGTTGGCCACGGCCTTGAGGTGTGAGTTGGCCTCGAGGAAAGCCTCATCGATGCGATCATTGAGCGTGCACAGGAGGGCGTCCTGCCCTTGCACGCCGGCGTGAAGCTCCTCGGTCGTGAGGACCCGATCGTCGGGATTAAAAGTCAGCTGCGACTCGGCTTGGAGCAGCTCCATGGTGGCAGGAGGCAGGCGGCGGGAGAGGAAGATTTTAGGTTTAGCGGACATTGAATTTTTTTAACCAGCGATGAATAGGTTCACACAGATTTTAGGATACTTTGAAGCAGAGTTTTTTTAACCACAGATTAACACAGATGGCTTCGCTACCGCTACGCGATGGAGCCTTAGAGGCACGGAGTTGGATAGTTTAGAAATAATAAGATGGAGTGGGGATTGGATCTGTGTCTATCTGTGTGAATCTGTGGTTAATCGTTCTGGTGCGGTGGAGGTGATGATTCAGCGGGTGGGACTTACCTGCGACCAGGATTCGATGAGCTTGCGTTGGCTGTTGGCGATCATGACTTCCGGGTTTTCTGTTCCTACGGGTTTGACCTCGAAGGAAACGGCAGCACGGGAGGAACGGTCGGCTTTGAGATAACCGACGTGGAAAAGTTCGTCGAGGAACGCGACGAGTTCCGGCACGTCGTTGGCACTTCCGGGATAGCCGAAGCGGGGATGCATATCACCGTAGGCCGGGTCGGTCTTGCTGTCCATGTAAGCGTTGCCGATGTGGATGTGGGCAATGTGGTCGGCCACGGGGCGCAGGGCTTCCGCCGGTGATTCGCGGAGGAGCGGGATGTGGCTGAGGTCGACCATGAGGCCGAAAGTCGGGTGAGAGGCTTTGACGCGTTCGGCGAGCTCTTTCGCGTCGGCGGCGGGACCGATAAGGCATTTCTTGTCGATGTCGCGATCAAACACCTCCAAGGCAACGTTGATGCTGCGATCGGTGGCGTAGGTGCAAATCTCGTCGAGGGATTTGACGAGGGCATCCATGGCCGCCGCGCGATCGGCATCGCCGGGATGCGGGCCGGAGAGGAGTCCGTAATCGGTGATGCCCATTTCACTCGCCTCGTCGATACCGGCGCGCATCTCGGCGACCGCAAGTTGGCGGGTGGCTTCATTGAGACTGTTGAGGTCGAGTTTCTGGGTGAGCAATCGAGGCTGGGCACCGTATTTTACGGTCATGCCGCTGGTGGCGAGCAAGGCCTTGGCCTCGGCGCGGATGGCGGGGTCCTTAATCCACGAAATCTCGATCACCTCAAAGAAGGGATCGGAAATGAGTTTGGTGAGGGATTCGAGGACCGGGCCTTCTCCTTTGATGACCGGGTAGGCCATGAAGTGCACGATACCAGGGCGAATGTAGTGATGCAGGGGGTCGTTCATGATCAAAAACGTATCGCTTTTGATCTGAAACGATGAGGCCGGGGCGGGGCGAGACTAACCTGCGAAGAAACGAATGGGATCGTTCGGAAGGGCAGAGTGGGAGCCCAGCCTGACAGGAATTGGTGGAATCGGGTGGTATCGACTCAGATCCACTCTTACCCCTTACCGGACCGCTCGGTTAAACCGTTCTGTTTAACCCATAAACCGTGGTTGGTCACAGAGGGCACAGAGGCAAACCGGAGTTTCACAGAGATTGCGGAAAGAAACTAAGGAGAATGGATCTTCGCCCCGAAAGGTAAAGTTGCGCACCCAAAGATTTACCTCGTAACCATCGCTCGGTGAACTCTGTGCAATCCTCGGTGATCACAGTGACCCACTTCAACGTCGGGAATTAGGTATGCGGCCAAAATTGCCAAGTCGATACGCCCGCAAAGCTATAAAGATAAGTTACTTATCGCATATTTCGGCGGCTCTGCGGATTGACTTTAGAGTCCCCTGATCGTGATTGGTCTTAATCGTCGCGGAGGGCTTCCATCGGCGAGACGCGGGAGGCGCGATGGGAAGGAAGTAAGGTTGCGAGCAACACGACAATCGACACGAGACCAGCGGTGCCGGTGATAATGCCCAGATGCAGGGGTTGCACGTCGAAGAGTAGGCTTTGCATTGCAATTCCAATTCCCCATGCAGCCAGTGAGCCGATGACTACGCCGACGCCGAGCAGCTTCGTGCCGATGGCTAGAAATTGTTTCAGGACCTGGCCGGGGAGTGCGCCAAGTGCCATGCGCACGCCGATTTCGCGCTGACGTTGGCCGACGGCGTAGGCGAGCACGCCATACGTGCCGACCGCGGCGAGGAGTAATGCGACGGCAGCGAACACGCTCGCGAGCACGGCAGGCGACCGACGACCGACGAGGCCATCGTCAATCCGGCCTTGCATGATTTTGAGGTCGTCGACCGGGAGCTCGGGGTCGATGGTCAGCACGAGTTTTTGCAAAGTGCGACCGAAGGCCTCCGGAGCGACGCCCGTGCGGATGGCGACGGAAAGTCTGGAACTTGCCCGGTGTTGATACGGAAAGTAAACGGCGCCGAGCGGCGTTTTTTCGGTGAGATCTTCTTGTTTCACGGTGCCCACGACGCCGACGATGGTGAACGCATTTTCGTCGTTGATTTCCACATCACTGGCGATGCGATGATTGAGCCCGCTGGCTCCTGGCCAGTAGCGCTGGGCAAAGGCTTGGTCCACCACGCAAACCTTGTGATCACTGTGGTTGTCGGCGTCATTCAAGAAACGCCCTTCAATGAGCGGAATGCCCAGTGCTTGCCAGTAGTCGCCCATGGTGGTGGACGTGTAGTGGGTGCGAATGGATTCGCCAGGAGCTCGTTCTACGCCTTCGACCGAAGTCGCGTTGTTGCTGATATTACCACCGAAAGGAAGTCCGTTGCTGAATCCCACGTAGGTCACCCCGGGCTGGCTCCGGAGCTCGGTGAGCAGGCGTTCGTAAAAGGCCTGACGGGGTTCTGTCTCGGGGTAGCGTTTCCAGGGCAAGCTGATGTTGCCGGTGAGCACTTGTTCGGGGCGGAATCCAGGATCGGCGGACAGCGTGTGGTTGAGACTGATCCCCAGGAGTCCGGCTGCGGACAGTAACCCAAAGGTTAGTGCAATTTGGAGCGTGATTAAAACATAGCGGGTCATTTGGGCGGCCAGCGAGACGGTGCCGCCGCGCGTCTCAGCCTGGAGTGCAGGAGCTAGGTTCGATCGCACGCTGAACCAGATGACCGGCACGGCTAAAGCGAAGCCGACGATGATCGAGCCGATCAACGCAACGAGTGCGATGCGACCATCGAATCCGATTTGGTGACCGAGCGGAAGTTGATCGGTGCCGAGTTGCGCGAGAAGTTTGATGCCCACCGCACCGCAGATAACTCCGAGTCCACCTCCGATCAGGGATAGCAACACGGTTTCAGTGGTGATCTCGCGAGCGAGATGACCGCGACCCGCGCCGAGAGCCTGTCGCACAGCAAATTCCTTGGCCCTCCCATTGGCGCGGATCAGGAGCAGATTCACGAGATTGACCGCGCCGATCAGGAGCAATGCCAACACCCCTGCTTGCAGGAGAATCAGGGTCGGTTTAATCGTGCGGACGGTGTCCGCGTGCAACGAAACGACGGAAGTGCGGAAACCGGCATTTCGCACCATTTCACCAAAAGGGTCGTCCAACAACTGGCCTTCGTTGAACACATCCATCTGGGATTGCGCGGTGGCAAAAGAGATGCCGGGAGCAAGGCGGGCGATCATTTGCTGGTTGTTAGAGTGCCGACGATTGAGAGCGCGATCCTCCAAGTCCGAGGCCAACGGCACGTAGAACTTGGCCTTGCTTTCGAGAAACGAAAACCCGGGAGGCAGGACCGCGATGACTTCGTAGGTCAGGCCGTCGACCGTGAGGGTCTGGCCGAGTATATCGGAACGCCCACCAAAGTGATTTTGCCAAAACTCGTGGGTGAGAATCATTTTTTGCGCGTTGGCGTAGAGGAGTTCGTCTTCGGTGAAAGTGCGGCCCTGTGCGAGGGGAACGCCAAGCGTGGCAAAAAATTCCGGTGACACGCGATCACGGGGCACGCGGGCCGGGGCACCGGAATCGCCAATCACCGAACTGCCACGTTGAATAATTGAGACGGAACTGAAGGCTGCGATGGCATTGCGACGGTCGTAATAGTTCGGCAGCGAGGCACCAACCCGGTCGGCGCCGGCGCCGGGGTAGGAATTGAACACGTGCACCAATCGATCCGATTCCGGAAACGGTAGCGAACGCACCAGGATGGCGTCGACCACCGCGAAGATTGCAACGTTGGCCCCGATGCAGAGGGCCAAGGTCAGCAACACGGTGGCGGTGAATCCGCGTTCGCGGGTGAGGCGGCGAAGCGCAGGTTTCAGATCGGCGAGGTAAGGGATCATATGGACAATACCCCGCAGGTGGTGGCGGAGTTACAGAAGAGTTTGAGAAAAGAACGGATTCAACCGGCGGGCGGGAAACGAGTGGGCGGGCGACAATGAATCCTACTCTGACCGCAGGGCGATCATGGGGTCGACGCGAGTCGCACGACGGGCGGAAATCAAACATGCGGCCGCGGCTGCGAGCAAAAGGACGGCCGCCACGCTGACCAGCACGAACGGATCATATGAGGCCGTCTGGTGGAGTTGCGATTTGATCAGTTGTGCGCTGGCCAAGGATCCGAGGGCGCCCGCTACCAAGCCCCACCAGACGAGTCGCATCCCGCGATTGAAGACCAGTTTCAATACTTGGTTGGGCAGGGCTCCCAAGGCCATGCGCAGGCCATATTCGCGGGTGCGTTGCGCCACCGTGTAGGCCATCACCCCGTAGGTGCCAATCGCGGACAACAAGAGTGCGACGGCGGCGAAGGTAAGGAGCAAGATCAAGGAAAATTCCCGCCCCGCGAGTGAATCGGCGACGAGATCTTCCACGGAGCTTACACTGAAAACCGGTTGTTGGGGGTCCACGTTGTAGACGGCAGCGCGCAGGGTTCGGGCAAGTCCCACCGTGGCAGTCGGACTGTCTGTCCGCACAATAAATGACATGAAGTTGTGCGGTTGTTGGGCAAACGGTTCGTAAATCTGGGGATCGTTTTGCTGATCGAGTCCGAACTGTTTTACGTCGGGCACAATCCCGACGATTTCCCGCCAGACTTTTTCCTCCGAGTTGGTGATGTGCACGCGTTGTCCGAGAGCGTCTTCACCGGGAAACATCGTTTGGGCGAAGGTTTCACTCACGATCGCCACGCGTGGCGCTCCTGTCCGGTCAGCATCAGTAAAATTGCGACCGCGCAGGATAGGGGTGCGCATGGTGGGAAAGTAGTTGGCTCCGACCGGAAAATAGTAGGCGGAAACATCCTCACCCGGGGCGGTTACACGTCCCGGAAACTCCACCCCGAGGACGTAATCACTACCCGAAAAGGGCATGATGGCGGTCAAGCCTGCGGTGGTGATGCCCGGAAGCACTCGGACACGTTCCAACACATCGAGGGCGAAGGCGGCTTGTTTGTCCTCGGTATCGTAACGGGTCGTGGGAATGGTGAGATTCATCCACCACGCGCCTTTGGGATCGAAACCTGGATCGACGTGGGAAAGTTGCACGAAACTGCGGCCGAGCAGCCCCGCGGAATTGAGTAACACCAGCGCGAGGGCGATCTCGGCGCCGACCAACACGTGACGAAAAAACTGCGCACGGGCAGTGCCAGTTCCGCCGCGAGTGCCTGCCTTCATGGCATCGTTCAAATTAAGCCGGCGGCTTTGCCAAATGGGGGCGAGCCCAAACGCAAGACCGGAGAGTAAGGAAAGCCCCACGGTGAACAGCATGACCCGGCCGTCCAACGCGACCTCTGTGGCGCGTGGAATGATGTCGCTGCCCAATACCATCAGGGCGTCGAGTCCCCACGAAGCCACCAACAAGCCCAACGCACCGCCGAGCAGGCCGAGCAGGAGGCTTTCCGCGAGCAGGAGACGGGCAATGTCCCAACCGCTCGCGCCCAACGCGGCACGAACGGAGATTTCACCTTGGCGACCGGTGGCGCGCACCATCATCAGGTTGCCGACGTTGGCGCATACAATGAGCATCAGCACTCCGACCGCGCCCAACAGGGTGTAGAGGGTCGCACGGGCATCGCTGGTGTTCCACTCGAGGATTGGCACGGCGTAGGCCCCCCAACCTGCGTTGCCATCGGGATACGTGATCGCGAGTTGGGCCGCGATCGTG
>CAXBOL010000246.1:0-6986 GCA_963977295.1 uncultured Opitutaceae bacterium | reverse complement strand
ATGCCGAGGGCCGCGAGCGCGAGACCGAGGACGGCGAAGGAGGAGAGCATATCGCGGAGCACTCCGAGTTGGTAGTTGGCGCGGGCGATGGTCGTGTTGGCGGGCTGGAGTTGATTGAGGGGGAGGTCGGGATCGAGCTCTGTCATCACATTGCGGATACTTTCGACGATGACGGAGGGCTTGATCCCGGAAGTGCGCACCGCGAGTTGATGGAGATGCTGCGCCGTTTGCGTCACGGGGCGGTAGATTTGAAACGTGACCGGCGTAGCCTCGGGAAAGATGGATTTCACATCGGCTGCAACGCCGACAATTTCGCCCCACGTGGGGAGGTCGCCGACGGCGGGAGCAAGGCGGCGACCAATGGGATTTTCGTCGCCGAAGAGACTGCGAGCCATGCTCTCGTTGATGATGTAAACCGGGGTGGATTTGGCAGTATCACCGGCGTTGAAGGCACGCCCGGCGAGGAGGGGTGTTTCGACGGTGGCGAAATAGGCCGGGCTGACGCCGTTGAGGAGGGCGGTGGGCTCGTGACCCGCTTCGGGGCGGTCATGTCCTTCGACCCAGAGGCGGCGGGTGGAGCTCCAGTTGAGAAAGGGTTGGTAGTGAGCGACGCTGACGGAGTCGACGCCGGGGAGGGCTGCGAGGCGCTCCAGGGTGAGGTGTTGAAACGCGGTAATAGCTTCGTCGGTGGAGTAGTTGGCTTCGGGCAGGAGAAAGGTGCCGGTGACGAGTTGATCCGACTCCCAGCCGGAACGGCGGTTGTTGAGGTCGTCGAGGCCGCGAATGAAGAGGGTCGCGCCGGTAAGTAGGACCATCGCGAGGGCGAATTGGCCGATGATGAGCAGATTGCGGAGCTTTTGTTGTCCGCGATTTCCGGTCGTGCCGCGGGAGCCACTTTTGAGGGTTTTGTTTAGGTCCAGTCGCATTGCGAACAGCGCGGGAGCGATGCCGAAGGCCACCGCCGTGACGAGGGAGGCGAGACCAGCCCAGGCCATGACATTCCAATCCAGCGTGAAGATGGTTTGTTCGCCGTTGTCGCCGGTGCTTCGAACGGCGAGCCATTGGTGCGAGGCGAGTGCGACCATCACGGCGCCGATGCCGCCGGCGAGAGCGAGCAGGGTCGCCTCGATCAAGAGCGGACGGATGAGTTGGCCGCGAGAGGCGCCCAGCGCGGCGCGGACGGCAAACTCCCGCGCGCGGGACATGGTGCGAGCGAGCAGGAGATTGGCGAGATTGGAGCAGGCAATGAGTAGCACGAAGCCGGAAAGTCCAACCAGCATGGCGAGAATGAGATCCGAACCTTCGCCGGCTTTGATGACTTCGAGGGAGAGGGCCCGCCAGCTGCTCTCGGCGTTGGTGGCCGGAAAATCTTGGGCTAGACTGGCGCCGAAACCGGCGATGAGTTGCGCGCCCTCTTCGGCCGTCACTCCGGGCGCGCGGCGACCAACAAGGTGCATGATGTGCCCCTCCTGATCGGTGAGTTCCGCGGCGGTGAGGCCGAGGGGACGAAAGACATCGACCCATCCCATGTAACGCCAGTCGTTGAACGATTCGGGCAAGACGCCGACGATTTCGTTAGGTTCGCCATTGATGCGGACAGTGTGACCGATGATGTCGGCGCGGGCTCCGAAACGGTTTCGCCACATGCGATTGCTGATGATGAGCACGCGATGGTTACCCTCGATTTCCTCGGAGGGGTGAAAGGCGCGACCGAGTTGGGGTTGGGTAGCGAAGACCTCAAAGAAGTTGGTCGAGACCCGAAGGGCATCGGCCATTTGGGCCGGTTGGCCGGGCTCCGACAAACTCATGTCGCCGTAGACGTAGGTGGTGATCTCGCCGTAAGCGCTTAGTTCGGATTCGAGATGGGCCAAATCAGAGGGTGCTACTCCGCCGGACGGATCGGCCGCAGTGACGCGGTAAATTCGGTCCATTTGCTGGCTGTCGGTGTAGGGCAGGGGCTTGAGCACGATGCCGTTGACGATGCTGAACATCGACGTGTTGGCTCCGATACCGAGGGAGAGGGTGATGATGGCGACCAACGTGAACCCGGGACTGCGGGCGAGGGAGCGAAGGGCGAAGAGAATGCTGCGCCAGAGGTCGGCCAGCGCGGCGGGGCGCCACGCGTCGCGTGTCTCTTCGCGGTAGACGTCTTCGGCACCAAATTCACGGCGGGCGGCGAGGAGGGCGTCCCTCTCAGACATGCCACTGGCACGGTATTCGTCGGTGAGTTGGTCGAGGTGGAACTGCAGTTCGGCATCGAGTTCGGATTCCTGTTGGCCTCGGCGGACGAGGCGACGGAAGCGGATCCGGAGGGCATTCAGACGATCGAAGTTCATGCCAGTTCCTCCATGTTGAGCACGCTGGACATGGCGGAGGCGAAGGACAGCCAGTGCTCTTTTTCGGCTTCCAGCTGAGTTCGACCCGAGGCGGAGAGGCGATAAAACTTGGCGCTGCGCCCCGCATCGGAGACGCCCCATTCGGCTTCGATCCAACCGCGACCCTCAAGTCGATGGAGGGCGGGATAGAGGGAACCCTGTTTGAGCGAAAGGCGGTCTTTGGAGACGATGGCGATGCGTTTGGAGATGTCCCATCCGTGCAGGGAACCCGTGGAGAGGGCTTTGAGGATGAGCAGGTCGAGCGTGCCTTGGAGGAGTTCTTTGCGGACTTTGTCCATGGCCGAACCCTTAGTGTCGCACTTCGACAACAAGCAAGTTTTTTATTGTCGGAGTTCGACAACAACGGGGCGGAGTGTCATTTGGGAGGAACGTAGGGATAACCGTCAGCCTGTGGCGCACTCAGCGTTCACGTCTTGCGTTTCCAGAGGTGCTTGGTCCGCGTGACTCCAAAAATGCAGTTGGTCACAGAGGGCACAGAGGCAAACCGGAGATTCACAGAGTTTAAGGCATGAAACTGAGGCGAAAAAAACGCCACCTCGGAAAAGGGAGCCGGTTGTCCGAGCACTCATTTGGTAAACATGGCTTCGTGAACTCCGTGCAATCCTCCGTGACCCATTGTTACGGCTGAAACTACGATAATCGCGTGCGTGCACGTTTCGCTTCTTATGCCGCGAATTGCGGAAGATGGAGGTCGGTAACCGCCAGTCTTCGCCCCAGGCGCCAGCGGACACTCCGTTAAGACGTGAGCCGTGTGTTTGGAGCCGATCTTGGTCTTTGCCGCCGATCCTACGGCACGACGACGGTTGAGTTCTTCGTGGTTTGTAGCGTCTGGTTGAGCGCTTGCACGGTGTCGGCGAGCTCGGGGTTGGCGGAGATGTTGTGATTTTCCAACGGATCGGCGTCGTGATCGTAGAGCATGTCCGACAAGCGGGCACCCGCGCCGCGTTTATCCCGATACTCGGTGTAGCGATAGTGATCGGTGCGAATCGTATCACCTTTCACGAAACGACCCACGGCGGCCTCGGCCCAAGGGCGATTGGGGAAGCGGAGCAGGGGCACGAAGCTTTTGCCTTCGACGGTGGCAGGGGTGGGCAGACCGGTGAGTTCACACAGGCTCGGATAGAGGTCGATCGATTCGGTGAGTCCGGCGGTGTGGGTGCCACCTGCAATCCCGGGGGCGCGGATCAACAGCGGGATGCGCATGGAGGATTCGAAGGTGCTGTGTTTGTTCCAGTAGGTGTGGTCGCCGAGGTTCCAGCCGTGATCTCCCCACAGCACAACGATGGTATTGTCCGCGAGGCCGAGGCGATCGAGTTCGTCGAGCACCTTGCCGATCTGGGCGTCGGTGTAGCTCACGCAGGCGTAGTAGCCGCGAATGAGGTGGCGGGCGGTGTCGTCGGTGATCGGCCCTTTCGCTGGAATGCCGTCGTAAGCGCGGAGCTCGCCCCAATTGTGATCGGATTCGGCGGGCGCGTTTTCGGGAACTTGGTAGTTGTCGGGGAGCTTGATCGACTCCGGTGGATAGAGATCCCAATAACGTTGCGGCGCGACAAACGGAAGGTGCGGTTTGAAAAATCCGACCGCCAGGAAGAAAGGCTGATCGGGTTGGGCGGCCAGAGTCTGCAAGCGTTTGACGGCGGCCACCGCGAGGGCGCCGTCGCCGTAAGTCTCGTCTGCCACGGGTGCGGCTTCGGTGGGCGGGCCGCGCAGTTTCTGGTCCTCCCGCGTGCGGTTGGCGGGCAATTGATAATGGGGCAATTTGGGTCGCCACGGCGCGTCGGACCAGCCGGCGGCGTTGTCGTCAGGAAAGTGGAAAAATTTCCCCATCGATCCGGTGCGGTAGCCGTTATCCTTGAAGTGAGTGTTGAGGGTTTTGGCCCAAGGGGCTTCGGTGTCGGCGCGGGCGGTGAAAGAGACGAAACGGTCGGGGGTCGGTCGCACGCTGGTCAGCATGCTCGCGCGCGAGGCCCCGCAAGTCGGCACCATGCAATAGGCCCGATCGAAGCGCACGCTTTGGGCCGCGAGTTTGTCGAGGTGGGGTGACTTGATTTGCGTGGCTCCGTAGGCGGCAAACTCCGGTCGAAGGTCGTCCACCGCGATGAACAGGACATTGGGTTTGGCGGCGGCCAAGGCGCTGGCGGCGATCCCGCCAGTCAGCAGGATGAGGACGAAACGGGGTAGGAGGGGCATGGCGACGAGCAAGGCGATTGGTGAGAACGAGATCAATGGCGATTGCGGGAATCTGCGCTCCGCCCGAGTGCGTCGAATGAGGGGAGATGTCTTTTTTTCCGATGGATTGGGTGAGTTAGGGAGTCGAGTAAGGAAGTCAGGTGGCGCCGTCCCCACCGCGTTGTAAGCCTATCTCGTCTTGAGATCTGGACGATGCGAAGTGAAGATTTCCCCTACTTGTCAAAAGTCGAGGTATGACGTCCTTGGATCGTCCTACGCGCGGGAGAGACGTGTAGGTCAGGCGGCCCCACATTTAGATTTTTAACCACGAACGAGTGGAGCGACTTTGGTGCCGAGGAGGCGGATGGCGTGGAGGGTTTCGACGTGGGGGAGCGAGGCGACGCTCATTTGGAAATTGAGGCGGTCGATGCCGCCAAGGGCGTCGTGGATGCGCAGCACTTTCGCCGCCACGTGATCGGGGGCGCCGACGATGAGGGCGCCGGTCGGGCCGCAGAGGGCGTCGAAGTGTGCGCGGGTGACGGGGGGCCAGCCGCGCTCGCGTCCGATTTCGGTGAAGACTCGCGCATAGCCGGGGAAGAATTCATCGCCCGCTTGTTGGGTCGTGTCGGCGACATAACCGAGCATGTGCAGCCCGACGCGGAGGGTTTCGGGGGCGTGGCCAGCACGACGTCCGGCCTCGCGATAGGCGTCGACGAGCGGACGGAAGCGATGCGGTTCGCCGCCGATGATGGCGATCATGAGAGGCAAGCCGAGCGTGCCGGCGCGGATGAATGAGGCGGGGGTGCCGCCGACGCCCACCCAGATGGGCAGAGGAGATTGTATCGGACGAGGAAATACGCCCTGGCCCGTGAGCGGGGCCCGATGTTGGCCGGACCAGTGCACGTGGGTGTCGGCGCGGAGTTTGAGCAGGAGATCGAGTTTCTCACTGAACAATGTGTCGTAGTCGTGCAGATCGAGGCCGAAGAGGGGGAACGCTTCGGTGAATGAGCCGCGTCCGGCCACGATTTCGACCCGGCCCTTGGAAATCAGATCGAGGGTGGCGAAGTCCTGCCAGACTCGCACGGGGTCGTGCGCGCTGAGCACGGTGACGGCGCTGGTGAGGCGGATCTGTTGGGTGCGAGCCGCAGCGGCGGCGAGAATGATGTTGGGGGCGGAGTCGAGGAAGTCGCTGCGGTGGTGTTCGCCGATGCCGAAGGCATCGAGGCCCACCTCGTCGGCGGTGGTGACTTCCTCCAGCAGTTCGTGCATGCGGCCCACGGGGGTAGGCGTGATGCCCGTGGTAGGATCGGGACGGACGGCGACAAAACTATCGAGACCAAGTTGCATGGAAGGACGCGGTTTTAGGTTAAAACCGAAGTTTAAGTTTAAGTGGGAAGTTTAAGAGTCGGAAACGAGGGTGGTGTTTTTTTTTCAACCGCGGGGGGGGCGCGAAGGAGGCGCGAAGAAGGAGAGTGTGGGGATTAAACTGGCGGAGAGTTCACAAAAGCGTAACGAAGAGAACGAAACCAGCTCACCGCGTTCATCGCGCGCAAGCGCGCTCCTACATTTCTCTTTCGTGTCATTTCGTGTTTTTCATGGTTAATATCTGCGGCCTGACGGGAGTTTTTGTTCAAGGTTGACCGCTTGATTCTAACGCAAAGTCACGCGGTTGATTCAGGTCAGTGTCAGGTGCCGCAGAAGGTTTGGGTGACGCGTTCTTCGGGGGCGGGGGCGGCTTCTAGGTCGGCGTAGGAGGGGTTTTCGGCGTAGGGCTGGGCTAGGGCGTCGACGAGGCGGTGGAAGGGGGTGAAGTCGTCTTTCAGTGCGGCTTGGATGGCGGCCTCGATGCGGTGGTTGCGGGGGGTGAGGATGGGGTTTGACGCGCGCATGATGGCGATGGAATCGACCGTGAGCGTGGCGAGTTGGCGCCATTCCCGCAGCCACGTTTCCGTGATGGTGGTGTCGTTAAAAAGGGCAATGAACTCGGTCTCGGATTCGCCGGCGGCGACGCGGGTGAGGTGACGGAAAAACAGGGTATAGTCGACTTCCTGGGTGGCGAGCATGGCCAGGGTGAGCTTGAGGAAGGGGGCGCCGCCTTCGGTGATGGTATCCGGAAGTCCGAGTTTGCGTCGAAATCCGGCGAGGTAGGCGGTGTGAAAGCGGTCGGGGAAAATACCGAGGGCAGCTTCGGCCAGCTCGGTGGCTTTGTCGGGATCGTCGGACAGGAGCGGCAACAGGGTCTCGGCGAGGCGGGTGAGATTCCATTGGCAGATGGAGGGTTGGTTGCCCCAGGCGTAGCGCGCGTTGCGGTCGATGGCGCTGAACACGCATTGCGGGTGAAAGGTGTCCATGAACGCGCAGGGGCCGAAGTCGATCGTCTCGCCCGAGATGGCGACGTTGTCGGTGTTCATCACGCCGTGG
>CAXBOL010000245.1:0-6995 GCA_963977295.1 uncultured Opitutaceae bacterium | reverse complement strand
ATCTCTGGAATCAGTTTGTTGCTCACCCTGACTGAATCGGCCGCGAAGTTGAGTCCCAACGCCGAGAAAGGAGCCGATTTATCTATCGTCTCGAGATAGGTGGCTCTCAAGCGCACCGACCATGGTCCTTCGGCCCGCGTGAGGGGAGTAAACCAGGCGAGTAAAAGTCCGCCCAATGCAGTAAAACGAATCAGTTTTTTCATAACAGTGTAGGTCTTTCGCTTCGGCTCAGTTTCGCCAAACGAACGACTAACCTAACACCGACCTACGGGACGCTCTCAGCTTCATTTGCGAATTCAAACGCATGAATTGTTTCACGCATCCTGGCCGCCCTCCCTGCCTTATTCTGCAAAGTGATCCCAAGGAGAAAAAACGCCGCCTCGCCGCCAAATAAACCGGGGGTAAGGCCTTGTTTCACTCACTCCGCCAAACGAGCCACAATTCCCGCCATGGTCGATTCAACCATCTCCGCATGTTCTTCCGAACCGGGAGCATCGAAGAGTTCAATTAATCGAGTTGGCTTGAGCGTTGAGACCACGGTCTTACCATCAACTTCGTAAATGGCCAACCGACATGGCAATGCGTTCGCAATGTCCATATTCAGGTTCAACACTCCAGCCGCGATCTTAGGATTGCACACTTCGAACACCGTGCAGTTCCGCTCAAACGGAACCCCTTTGGCATTCATCTTGGCCTTGAGATCAATGGTGCCAATTAGGCCAAATTCGAATTCGCGACAGACTGATTCGACCGCTCCGCACACCTCGCTGAACGAACGAGAGGTGGATTTTTTGATGATGGTGGACGCTGGGGATGGAGTGGAGGTCATGGCAAATGAGGAGTAAAGGATGTCTGGTTGAGTGCCCAGACCGGAACAGAATTCAGCAGGTGAGACAATTCCAATATGTCTTTTTGCACATATAAGCAATTTATGGGACAACCGAAGCAAGGAATGAGGAGAGTAATTCCGGATTTCGTCCGACAATAGCGGCACGTTCCTTAATCCGAAACCCTTGATTCGCCCCCCCCTGCGACCCTTGCCATGAAACCCTCGCTCCGCTCGTTCCTTTTGATCGCGGTCTTTACCGCGACCTTCGTCGGCACTCCCGCATTTGCCACCAACGGCATGAATATGGAGGGTTATGGCCCCATTGCCACCGGCATGGGCGGGGCTTCATTTGCTTACGACAATGGCACGGCGGCCGTCATCAATAACCCCGCCACGCTGGCCCTGGCCGAAGCCGCTGCCCGACTGGATATTGCCCTCGGCGTGCTCGGACCAGATATTACTGCGACCAGTCCCACCGGCATCCCGGCGGACTCCTCCGCCACGTCGTTCTTCATGCCCGCCTTCGGTTACACCCGAAAAAGCGGCGATCTCTTCTACGGTGTCGCCGTCTTCGGCCAAGGCGGCATGGGCTGTGAATACGACCCCCAATCCTGGCGCGGCCTCGGGTTCAATCTCGTCAACCGCACCGAAGTCTCCGTCGGCCGGGTCATCCTGCCTCTCGCCTATCGGGTCAACGAGCGCCTCAACCTCGGCGCGACCGCCGACTTCATGTGGGCCGGCATGGACCTGCAAATGGCTATGAGTGGCAGCCAGTTCTTTGATCTGGTCGACCCCACCAGCCAAAAATTCGGCCACGCCTCTGGCGGGATCGTGCAGGGGTTTGGCCAAATGATGGCCACTTTGCCTCCCGGTTCCGGCGTCGACTACGCCTACTTCAATTTCACCAACGGCAGCGATTTCACCGGCGAAGCCCGCGGCTACGGCTACGCTGGCAAGGTCGGCCTGACCTACGAGGCCACCGAAGACCTCACCCTTGGACTCACCTATCACTCCCGCACCAGCATGGGCGATTTGAAGGCGCCGGGTAACAGTCTTTCTTTTCAACTCAACGTCGCCGGCATGGGCCCGATGGCCCAAACGCTCTCCGGTGACATCGTCGTGCGTGACTTCGAATGGCCGGCCATGCTCGGTGGCGGCTTCGCCTTCCGCCCCGACTCCCGCTGGCTCCTTGTCGGCGATCTCCGGCACGTCTTCTGGGCCGACGTGATGTCCCAATTCTCCATGAGTTTTACGGCCGATGGCGCCGCGACCAACGGTCCCTTCGCCAACCAAGTGATGGACTCCGTGCTCTATCAAAACTGGTCCGACCAAACCGTCATCCAGTTGGGCGCCGCCTACTCCGCCACGGAACAACTCCCCCTCCGCTTCGGCTTCAATCACGGCAATAATCCCGTGCCCAACCAATTCCTCAACTGCCTGTTCCCCGCCATCGTCGAAACCCATCTTACCACCGGGTTCGGTTATGCCTTCGATGATCGTCGCAGTCTGGATTTCTCCGCAACCTACGGCTTCGAGGCCAAGGAAACCAGTGGCTACAACGTCACCGTCAGTCACGGCCAACTCAACGCGCAGATCATGTATAGCTACCGATTCTAGTTATTCACCAAGTCTTTGAACCCAATCATCCAAACAACCTCTGCGGCGCAACGGTAGTGAAGCTATTCGTGTCCATTCGTGGTTAAAAACCCTCAGCCCCGCACATCCCTCAACTAATTCGCTCCATGAAAAAACTCCTCATCCTCGGCGCCGGCACAGCAGGCACTATCATGGCCAACAAAATGGTCGGAGTGCTCGATCGCGACCAATGGCAGATCACCATCGTCGATCGCGACGGCGAACACCACTACCAACCCGGTTATCTCTTTGTGCCGTTCGGCATCTACACCGCCCGCGACATCGTCAAACCACGGCGCGACTACCTCCCGCGCGGCGTCAACGTGATATTCTCCGGTATCGAGGCCATCGATCCGCCCAAGAACCAGGTCCGGCTCACCAACGAGCAGGTGCTCTCCTACGATTTCCTCATCATCGCTACCGGAGCGCACCCCGATCCGGCCGAAACCGAAGGCCTCGGCGGTGAAGGTTGGCGCCGCAACGTATTCGATTTCTACACCCTCGAGGGCGCCACGGCCCTGTCCCGTCACCTCAAACAATGGAAGGGCGGGCGACTCGTCATCAACATCGCCGAGATGCCGATCAAGTGCCCGGTCGCTCCGCTTGAATTCGCTTTCCTCGCCGACTGGTGGTTCACCACCCAAGGCATGCGCGACAAGGTCGAAATCGAATACGTCACCCCGCTTCCCGGCGCCTTCACCAAACCCAAAGCCGCGGCCCTGCTGGGCGATTTCCTCGATCGCAAAAACATCAAACTCACCTCGGAGTTTTCCATCGGATCAGTCGACTCGGAAGCCAACAAGATCGTCTCCTGGGATGAACGCGAAGTGCCCTACGATCTTCTCATCAGCGTGCCGGTTAACAAAGGTGACGAAGCCATCGCCCGCTCCGGACTTGGCGACGAGCTGAACTTCATTCCCACCGATAAACACACGCTGCGTTCCAAGGTGGCGGACAATATTTTTGTGATCGGCGACGCGACTGACCTGCCTTCCTCCAAAGCAGGATCAGTGGCTCACTTCCAAGCCGACATCCTCTTCGAAAACCTACAGGCCGCCATCGATGAACGCCCGCTGCCCGCCAAGTTTGATGGTCACGCTAATTGCTTCATCGAATCAGGTTTCAACAAGGGGCTGTTAATCGACTTCAACTACGAGACTGAACCACTACCCGGCAAATTCCCCCTCCCTGGCATCGGTCCCTTCTCCCTCCTCGAGGAGACCCGCATGAACCACTACGGCAAAATGATGTTCCGCTGGGTCTATTGGAACCTGCTCCTCCGCGGGGCCGAGTTGCCCATCGAAGCTGAAATGACCATGGCCGGCAAACGCCGGTAACCCCTCCCCTTCCCGCCATGAACGCCACCGCTGAAATCCACCCCCTCGATGCCAAGCTCGACGCCCTCGATGCCAAACTCGATCGCGTGCTCGAGGAGGTCGACGAACTCCGCCGCCTGCGCCGTGAAGTCGAAGAGCTCAAGGACGACCTCTCCCGCGTGGCCAAGGACCTCTTGTCGACCACCGTGCACGAACTCGAGGACGTCGCCGCCTTCGTCCAAACCGGAGATTTCGCCGACCTCGCCAAACGCCTCCTGCGCAACACCAACACGCTCACCGACATGCTCGTGCAATTGGAGGGAGCCAGTGACTTCGTCAAAGATGCCACTCCTCTCGCTCGCGCCTTGATGAACGATACCCTCGGCTCTCTTGATGAACTCGACCGCAAAGGCTATTTCGAAAAAGGTCGGGAAATGATCCGAGCCGTGGACAATATCGTGGCCGAATTCTCCGTCGAGGACGTGCGCCTACTCGCCAACAATTCGACCACCATCCTCCACACCATCAAGAACCTCACCCAACCTGAAATGTTGGAAGCGGTGGATAACGCGCTCGAAATCTACCGTAAGATAGATTTCAATACGATTGAGGAGTATTCTCCATTCAAAGCCTTCCGCGAAATCAACAAACCCGAGATGCGTCGCGGTCTTGGCTTTATGATCGTATTCCTCCGCAACCTCAGTGCCCACCAACCCCCGCTCCGCAAGTCATCCTGATTTCTGCTCTCCCTTTTCAACTTAAACTCAACCCTAAACTCAATCCATCATGCCAACTCGCACCATTAATCAAAAAGAGATCGAATTCGACGACGAAGGATTCATGACCAATCACCTCGATTGGGATATGGAAATCGCCAAGGTGATCGCCGTCGATGACGGTATTCCCGAACTCAGCGATCGCCACGCGGTCGTGCTCGAATTCATGCGCAAAGAATTCGCCGAAAAAGGCACCGGTCCTTCCATTCGTCGCCTCACCAAAGAAAGCGGCGTTCCCACCAAGGAACTCTACGCCCTCTTCCCCGGCGGTCCGGCCAAGAAAGCCGCTCGCATCGCGGGGATCAAAAAACCCGTGGGCTGCATCTAAGATCACGCTGTCTCCGCCCTCAACCGCACCGTTTCATCCACCCTCAATCTCCCTCCCTCCATGACTGCTTCCACCGAAAAACCCGAGCCGATTAAGAAGGTCTCCATCATCATTTCCAAAGGTTCGCTCGACGGGATTTACCCCGGATTGATCATGGCCAACGGTGCGCGGATGGAAGGTATCGAAGCTAACATCTTCTTCACCTTCTTCGGCCTCTACGGCGTGCTGAAAGAGTTCCAGGACAAGATCAAAATCGCCACCGTTGGCAACCCCGCCATGCGCGTGCCCAACGCCAAGGGGTTCGCCCTGCCCACGATCCTCGGCGCCATCCCGGGCATGTCGGCGTTTGCCACATCGATGATGCAAAAAGAGATGGAGGCCCTCGACATTCCCCCCATCGGCGAATTCGTCGAAATGATCTCCGACGCGGGTGGCCATCTTTACGCCTGTAAGGCCACGGTGGATATGTTTCACCTCAATCCCGACGACTTCGTCCCCCAAATGGAAAAGGTGCTCACCGTCGGTGATTTCTACGAAATGGCGGCCGGTGGCCAAATCATCTTCACCTAAAATTCAACCCTCTCAACCGCTCTGCTCCCATGAAACTATTCCCTTCAACCTTTCGTGCGACGGCCGCTTTCGGCCTCGCCTCCATCGGATCTATCGCCTACGCCGCGTGCGGCGGCGGCGGAGGGTGCTGCGGTCAGTCCGAAGCCTGCGGTGAATCCGCCGATCAAGGTTGCGCCCTCGTGCTCAACTTGGTCGATGAAGCAGTGCCTGAGATCGACGCTGAACTGGGCAATCTACTGTGCGCTCAAGTCGACGAAGAAACCATGGCCGCGCAAGTCTACCGCGCCCTCGGCAAATCGTATGCACTGAAGCCGTTTGAACACATTCCCTTGGCCGAGGATGCCCACGCCGCAGCGGTGCGAAAGATACTCTCCGAAACCGACTTTCCCGCCTCGCCCGCGAATACACTAACCGATGAGAAGTTCGTCACCTTGCGCGATGAATTGATTGCCCGCGGCAACACCAGTGAACTCGAGGCGCTACGGGTCGGCGCATTCATCGAGGAGCGTGATATTCAGGATCTGCGACTTGTCATGGCTGCCACCAAATCCGCGTCGGTGTTGGAAACCCTGCACTGGCTCGAAATGGGATCGCATCACCATCTCAATGCGTTCGTCCGTCATTTGCAGATGCGCAATGAACCCTACACGCCTCAACTCCTTAGTCAGGCCGAGTTCGACGCCATCGTAACGGCTGAATAGGTTGCACGAGTATCCGCCTCCCAGACCAACCTCTCCCTCTTCGCAACTCGACTCAGCATCCCAGTCCTCCCCAATAATTCCCCACCATGAAAGTTAACGTCGGATCTCTCGATCGTATCACCCGCATTGTTCTTGGCCTGGCCATCATCGGTGCCGGAGTGTATTTCAAAAACTGGTTCGGCCTGATCGGCATCGTGCCGTTGGTCACCGCCTCTCTAGGATGGTGCCCCCTCTACCTTCCCTTTGGCCTGAGCACCTGTCGAAAATCCAAGTAATAAAGCTCGGGTTTGGGCCCTAAAAGTCCTAAACCCGCTGCATGTCCTTCGATTTCGGATCCAACTTTTGGGACAACCGCTATGGCGCCGGTGACGACTACGTCTTCGGCACCGCGCCCAATGATTTTCTCGCGGCCTGCACCCCACACATCCCCGCGGGTCCCGTGCTGTGTTTAGCCGAAGGCGAGGGCCGCAACTCCGTGCACCTTGCCCGCCACGGTCACGCCGTCACGGCGGTTGATCAGTCTGCGGTCGGATTATCCAAAACCGAACGGCTGGCCGCGTCGCACAAAGTCACGGTCACGACCCACTTGGCGGATTTGGCCGACTACCCGATCGCGCCCGGCACCTGGTCAGCGATTGTGTCGATCTTCTGCCACCTGCCTCCCGGGCTTCGCCAAGAAGTGCATGCCCGCGCAGCGGCCGGACTCGTCATGGGCGGCGTGATCGTGCTCGAAGCCTACTCCCCCGACCAAGTAAATTTCAAAACTGGTGGCCCCGTCGGTGCCCCCGAGCTGTTGATGGACTTGGCGACCGTCCGCAAAGAATTTCCCGGCATCAAATG
>CAXBOL010000244.1:0-7012 GCA_963977295.1 uncultured Opitutaceae bacterium | reverse complement strand
CGCCCCGCCCCGTTTCTTAGCTCACTAGGCCGCCAGCGCGATGCCGTGGTGCGACTCCACTCGAGACCGCGCCGCCGCATCGTGCTGTTGCCATAGCATCTCCCGCACCCGGCCCAAATCACGGACCGGAATATCAGGATCGATCAGAACCAACTGATCCAAGCAGGCTCGTGTCGAAGGCAACCCCAGCCACTCCAACACGCCAAAAACTGAACCACGCTCACACACCGCATTGAGTTCGCCCCATTGCGTGCCGGCCACTCCACGCAATTTCGCATGCGTCGCGACCAAGAGCGCTACCAGCGGCGTCTCCTCGAACGCCTCGTGCAACGCCGGTGCATACGCCAACGCCGCCAAGGCATGCAACCGGTGAAACGAAAACCGCTCGATGAACCGCGTCCAATTGGTCGGGAAAAACTCCAAGAACAACTTCCACCGGCGTTTATCCAACATGACCGCGCCCGAAATGAAGGCATCGCTGCTGGGGTCAGGCGTGTAGGGGCGCCAGAGGCCGTCCGAAATTTCTTTTTCGAATGCCACTTCAGGCCAGATTGTGACCCGATGCGCCTGGCCGAGATGATGCCAGACGAGATCAGGTGAAAGGGTGGTGGTGCGGCGGGCGGAGGAACGGCGAGTGGAAGAGTTCATGCTCACAGAATATCAGCTGGCATGGGACACTAGCTGTCCCATACTAAATTTATTCGAAACTTTTTCTGCGCGTGTCTCCCCCCGGACGCACTCCCCCCTGATTTTCTTTCCCGATCCCCTTCCTCCCTCATGTCCACCTCATCCGCCGGCTTTCGCTCCCGTTTCTCCGTCGAACGTATGATGCGCATCCACGACCGACTCCGCGACGGTTCGTCACTCAATTGCACCCAATTCGCCGCCGAAATCGACGTCTCCCGCAAAACGATCCAACGCGACATCGATCACATGCGGGATCGCCTTGGTCTTCCGCTCGAATACGACCGCACCACCCACTCCTACGTCTACACGGCTCCCGTTGAAGCATTCCCGACCGTGCAGATGAGTGAAGGCGATGCATTCGCCCTCTTCGTGGCCGAACGCGCCCTCGAGCCCCTGCGGGGCACGCCCCTGTTTGATCGGCTGCAATCCACTTTTCAAAAGCTCACCGCCAACCTCAAAGGCCACGTCGAACTCACGGCGGAAGATCACGATGCCGTATCGTTCCGTCAATTCGGCGAAGGTCGCACCAACGCCCGGGCCTTCAAAGCCTTGCAGAAGGCCCACACCCAACAACGCGAAGTGACCTTCGCCTACAAAAAACCAGACTCCGCTGCCGCCGAAATACGGCACGTCCGCCCCTACCACCTCACGCATCGCGAAAATCTGTGGTATTTGGTCGGGCACGATGTCGACCGCGCGGCCATCCGCACTTTTGCGCTGCCGCGGATGAGTGAAGTCAAAATCGCCCGCAAAAAGTTCACGCTCCCAGGAGACTTTTCGCCCGACGCCTTTTTCGCCTCCGCCCTCGGCGTCGTAGCTGGCAGCGGCAGTTTCGACATCCATCTCCGTTTCGATGCATCCATCGCCGAACGGGTATCGGAGCGCATCTGGCACGAATCGCAGCAGGTGACTACGCGCTCCGACGGGTCAATCGATCTCCATCTCCAGCTGGGCTCCCTCATCGAAATCGAACGCTGGGTGCTCGGATGGGGAGCCCACGCCGAAGTCCTTGCCCCCCCCGAACTTCGCCTGCAATTGGCCCACTCCACCACCGCCATGGCTGACCGTTACGCCAACTTGCTTTGAGAAATAGCCTTTAGAGCAACGTGTGCTGAGGTAGGGCGTGACCGCTGAGCGCGCCATCGGGCTGAAAGAAAGCAACTCAAACCGGTCCCGCGCGCCGTGGATGGTCCAGCTCATTCAAGACGTTGGTATTACACCATCGTCCCTTAGTTACTAAATTTTTCACAGAGAGGAAACGAAGAGAACGAAGTAATTGGACTACATGTATTTGCGATCTCCTCTGCTACCTTTGCTTCTGTAAGGTCTGATTGCTTCGGACTGTTGATATTACACTAACAGCGGCGGGCAGTGTCGAACAGCTTGCAACCAATTCGGCGGTGGCGGTCCTCGCGCGCCTATCTGGGTGGTCCACCCTGGCACAAAAAAACCCGCGCCAATCAGACGCGGGTCCAATTCGAAAACGTGCTAAGCTGGACTTAGCCTACGATTTCAGCCGGATCGAAGAACCGCGCGATTTCGATGGCGGCATTTTCGTCGCTGTCGGAAGCATGCACGACGTTGACCATCATGTTTTCCCCAAAGTCGCCTCGGATCGTGCCCTTGGGAGCCTTCGTCGAGTCGGTCGGGCCGAGCAGATCGCGCACCTTGGCCACGATGCCTTCGCCCTTGAGGGCCGCCACGATTACCGGGCGCGAGCTCATGAACGTCTCGATTTCCGGATAGAAGGGCTTGTCTGCCACGTGCGCGTAGTGCTCGCGCAGCTTCGCTGGCGTGAGCTGGATCATCTTGGATCCGGCAATGGAGAAGCCAGCCGCCTCGAAGCGAGCGAGCACCTGGCCCACGAGGCCTTTAGCCATACAGTCCGGTTTAAATATGATGAAGGTTTTGTCCATAATGAACAGCCAATCAACCGCGCTCAGTGGAGTATGAAAAGCTTCAATTTGAGCGATATCCACGTAGCCGCGAAGTCGCTCTGCCCTAACGCCATTCCAAAATCGCATCAGCGACCATGCGACCGCTTTCCATCGCACCTTGAATGGATGCCGTGGAGGTGTAGTCGCCACATTTCCACAAACCCAACGCGACGGGCCGGGGCGGCACAAACTGTAAGGACGGACGCACCGGCAGCGCATCGGGCACCACCGAGTGCTTGATCAGCCGCCAATTCTCCACTTGGCTGCCAAACCATTCCCGCAATTGTTTCTGGGCCTCCGCCTGCAAGTCTTGCGGGGCAAGGCCCGTTCCGGGACGAATTCCCGCCATGATGAGTGTTTTCCCGGCCGGAGCACACTCTGGGTTGATCGACGTCAAATCCGCCAAATGGTTAACCACTCCGGTCGGATCGCCGTTAAGCATCAACAGGGCATCCTCCATCGGAGCCTCCTGCGCTTCATAATAAAGCGCTTCCGCTGACCGCCATTCCGTAGCGGCATCGACCCCGGTTAACCGTCCAGCCCCGCCCGCATCCACCGCCAGCACGATATGCTCAGCTGGATAAACCTGTCCCGCTGAATCCCAAACTCGCCCCTGTTCCCACTGGGCCACTCGTGTATTCAGCTTCACCTGATCTGAGTTAAGCCTGGCGGCCAACTGCTCTGGGATCGCCTGCATACCGGTTCGCGGCACCGCCGTCTTACCTTTTGTGAACATCTCGAACACAAACTCGAGCATCCGGCTCGAGGTCACCAATTCTGACTCCAGAAAGATCCCACTCAACCAGGGGCGCCAAACCCGATCGATCATTTGGGGGCTGAAGCCCCGCCGCCGCAGCCGTGCCAAACTCGACTCTTCTTCGCCTTCAAATACGTTCAGTCCATCGCGTGAATTGGCTTCCACCGCCCACTTCAAGACCCGCAACTTATCCGCCGTGGAGCCAATATCGGCGGTCAAACTCGCCAGCAAGTCAGACCAGCGTCGTCGCGGATCCGCCACTCGACTCCACTTGCCGTCGACCCGCACTGCCGCCCCCGGCGGAAACTCGCAGAGATCCAACGCATCGTAATCGAGCCAGCGTTGCGCCTCCGGGTAGGCGGTCAGCAAGACCTGAAAGCCACGATCAATCAGAAAGCCATCCACTTTGTCCGTGCGCACGCGCCCCCCCACCGCATTGTCAGCCTCTAAAATGACGGCCTCAATCCCCTCCTGCTTTAAGCGAAGGGCGCACGTTAATCCCGCCAAACCGGCGCCGATCACTACGACTTCGTTCATTTCGATTCGAAACTACTGACTATTTGCCGAGCCAACGCCATCCCCGATATCGCCGCGCCTTCCACTCGAGGGCCCCCAAATACGTCTCCGCAAAATCCTAAGTTCATCTCCGGAACCCATTCGCAACGTTTGCCATACAACGTCTTGGGTTCGCTGAACCGCCACCGATGCAGGGTCTTCGAGCAGACTTTGGCCTCGCCGAGGAGTGGGACCACCGCATCTCGGACGAGCTGCCAAATCTCATCCTCGGACGCGCCATAAAACTCTGCCGAAACTTCGCGATTCAGATGCAGAGTGATGGCCGCATTTGCCCCTTGGGCTATCCCCTTTTTCACGTTATCCGCGGCCCACCGAATAGGTCCGTCCGCAAAAACCATCCCTTCAGCCGGTAATAAACTTTCACGATCCAGCACCACCATCAGTGCTAAACAGGGATAATAATCACAGCGTTCCAAACCGGCCCGCACATCCGGCGGCAGCTTGGCATGGCCGGCATCCAAAATCGCCAGCGCCTGCGGCACCGGGCACGAAAGGACGATGCGCTCTGCGCAATAGAGTCCATCACCCTCCATCTCGATTTCCCAGCAACCGCATTCGTGAAATTGGATCGCCTGAACCTTCTGACTCAACTTCACCGGCACATCAGCCGCCAACGCTTTGGCCAACCCAGTCATGCTCGGACGTGCTACCCACCGGTCATCGTCACCGCCCGCCCAGCGTTCCACCACTCCACAACGAGACCAACTCATTACCATCGCTTCGAACTGCTCATCTCGGGTCGTAAAAAACTGGGCCCCTTGGTCAAACACGGCATCTCCCACCCGCTTCGTTGACATGCGTCCGCCCACCCCACGGCTTTTATCAAAAACCATCACCTTACGTCCCCGCGCGACTAACTCCCGGGCGACAAGTAGTCCAGAGATTCCAGCTCCAATTATGACCGTGGTTTTTTCCATGTTAAACGGACTTACCCAGCACGTAACTCAGAGCATTCTCAAGCTGAGGGTGCAGAAAATCGAAATCCAAATTCGATAGCACTCCCGGCGCCACTCTCGTGCTGTTCAAAAGAGCCTCATCGGCCATCTGACCAAACAACCCGCGCAGCACGAACCCCGGCATCGGCAAAATCGCCGGCCTCCCCAATGCCAAACCCAACTCACGGGTAAACGCGCCATTAGGCACCGCGCCCGGCGCCACCATATTCACCGGTCCCACCACGTCTTCCGCCGACAATAAACGACTACACGCCCGCATCCAATCTTCGATACTAATCCAGCTCATCCATTGCTGACCATCGCCCAACGGGCCTCCGACCCCGGCTTGGAATGCCGGTAGCATCTTCGCCAGCGCGCCCCCGGCGGGGCTCAATACAATTCCGGTCCGCAACTTCACCACGCGGACTCCTAAGCCGGCAACCGGATCAGTTTCCTTTTCCCATGCTCGACAAACCTCAGCCAAAAACCCATCGCCCTGCTGAGCTGATTCGCTGAGTTGCACATCCCCTCGACTCCCATAAAATCCCGTCGCCGATCCACTCAACCAAACTTGGGGGGGGGGATCCAGGCGGCGAATCGCCGTGGCCAACGTCCGCGTGCCATCGATGCGACTCGCCAGAATAGCCTGCTTCCGCGAATTCGTCCAACGTCCACCTGCGACATTCGCCCCCGCCAGGTGGATCACCGCATCCGGTGCGTATCCAACAGGCCACTTCACCACGCCAGCTTTAGGGTCCCATTCAATTTCGTCGGCCTGCTCCGCGGCATGGCGCACTAAACGGTCCACCGTCCACCCCCGCATCCGCAGAAATGGCACCAATGCAGTGCCAATTAAACCAGAGGCGCCCGAAACAACGGCGCGGCCTGCCGACCCAGCTGGACTTTCCAAGTCGGCTTTGGTGACGGCATGCCGATACTCGAACATCTGCTCAAGTTTGCCCTGGGTGAAGGCTGAGCCTACTCGCCCCAGAACTCCGAACGGCAGGGTGAAATGAATCTCGTCGGTGAGCTCACATGCTTCCGCCGCGACGGCTTCGAACCGATGGTAGTGCACCCAAGACTTAAACGGTCCCCCCACTTGTCGGTCACAAAACTGACGGCCTTTCTCGTAGCCGAAATGCTCCATTTCCCAGGTGGTCCAAAGCGGACCGACCTTTGACCGCAGCACCACTTGCGCACCATTTTGGATTCCACCCGATTGCCGCACGACTTCGACGCGCTCCCACGGTGGGGTTAAGCGCGGTAACGCGGCCTTGTTTTCATGCCAGGCAAACACCTCCTCAACCGGTCTATTAATTCGCACCGTGCGCGTGAAAAACTGAGTCATCGAAGCTTTCCTGCCTTTCTACTCCGACACCCTTGCGAACAGAATTTCACCTCCGCCCACACTTTTTCCCACTTCTTTCGCCAAACGAAAGGACGACCGCAAACCACACACAACTTGGTGGGTAAATTTGATTTGGCCACAGCACACACGCACACAACCGATGCACTCCCGGAGCATTTGCAAGCGCGGTTCAGGACTCGGCTGCCCCGGATGTGACTAAAGCAGCTGCATTTCACCTTGGTCGCCCCTCGGCGGCTGCCCATTTCCGTCGAAAATTCGTTGCGCTTGCTCCCCGATTTCCGTGCGACGACTCGCACTCAATCGCGACAGATTCTTTAGCTGCATTCCCATCCGATGATTCGATTTCAATACCGCCTGGTGTCGATCCAGGTAGTGCCAATACAACGTAGTAAATGGACAAGCATCATCTCCCGTGGCCTGCCCCGGATCGAAGCGACATCCCGCGCAAGCGTTGCTCATCCGTTGGATGTATTTGCCGCTCGCGATATAAGGTTTAGAGGCCATCAACCCACCATCGGCATATTGCGACATACCCAGCGTGTTGGGCAGTTCCACCCACTCAACTGCATCCACGTAAACCGCCAAATACCACTCGTGCATCTGACGCGGATCCACGCCTAACAGGAGTCCATAAAGTCCGGTGACCATCAAACGCTGAATGTGGTGAGCGTATCCATGTTTCAAAGTCTGCCCGATCGCATCGCGCAAGCAGTTCATCTCACATTGACCATCCCAATAAAATTTCGGCAGC
>CAXBOL010000243.1:0-7038 GCA_963977295.1 uncultured Opitutaceae bacterium | reverse complement strand
CCCGTTTGCACGAAGTTCCAGTCACCCGAGAACTCATTGGAACGAGTCGCCGTAAACTGCACTCCGGTCAAATTATTGGTCTGAGCGTCGCCCGCCCGACCTTTGCGCAGGTTGTCGTAGGTGTTGTCCGAATAGGAGGTCGCGATCGATCCTTCGATCAACAAATCTCCTAAGCGCCACTCGAACTTTGGCGTAACGGTGTATCCCTTGGTTTGTTTGTTACCATTGCCACCGCCCGTCGCGACATAGCGGTTGCTGGCCGAACCCGAGCTGGTGGAATTGGTCGAAAACGTGGTGAGACCATCGCCGCCGGCCCACTGACGACCGTTGGTGGCACTGGTGTTGTTAGCCGTGGCCCGAAAATCCAGATTCCGATTGTAGAAACTGGCTTCGTAGAGATTCCGCACCGCGCTCAGCGAAAACATCAGATCTTCCGTCGCTTTGAAGTCGACCGTGCTGGTGAAGGTCGTGCGGTTGGTCCATTTTGGTCCATCTTTGAATCGCACTTGGGTCAAAACCTGCGGACGAGGATCGGTGGTCGTTGGCGTGCGTTGATAGGTGTGCTCGACCCGGTATTGCTCGTTGTAGAGGTTCGAAGAGCTGTAGCCAAAGAGCACACCGAGGCGGTTGTCGAAAAATGAATCCGCATAGCTAAAACTCAAAGTGGGTTTCACCTTGGAGGTGTGAGGGCCATCGCCCGGTCCGGCTGACTTGCCGAGATGGAATTCCTCCGAATTCATGCCCATGCTCGCCGCCCACTTGATCAAGCGACCTTTGCGGTCAAAGGCACGCTTGGTCTTCAGGTTGATCGTGCCCGCCGGAGCGTCCGCATCGAGGTTGGCTGGTGTGACCCGGGTAATCTCGATCGACTCGATCGAATTGATCGAAACCTGCTCGAAACTGAAGGACCGGCCACCGCCTCCGGTTGATCCATTTTCGGTGCCTCCGTATTGCATAAATGCATCTGCGCTGGCTTGCTTCATGCCGTCGACCGACACGCCGGTGTATTCGGGGTTCAGTCCGCCAAGACGAGGACCGCGCGTGTCCGCTTCAACGTATTCCATTTCGATGCCGGGAAGGTATTTGAGGAATTCACCCACGTTGCCTTCGGTTACGTCACCAAACACGTCAGAGGCGATCGAACGGCCCAGGTCCATGGAGTTGCGTTGTTCCATCAACGCCTTCGCATTGCCTTCAATTTCGGAGGACACCACGAATTCGGCCATCACCACCGTGCCGTCGTCTCCGACCGTCGAGGATCCCCGACTGCTGAAGTCAAGTTCCAGCGAGGTGGTCTGTCCGGCGCGAATGGTGGCGGTGGAACGGATGTCGGCGTAACCTGCATAGGAAACAACGACTTCCACCACACCTTCGGGCAAATTCGCGATCCGAAAATTACCGCCGTTGCCGCTGACCGTGGATTGACTGGAGTTGACAATTTGAATCTCGGCGTTGCGCACGAATTCGTTGGTCACAGAGCTGTAAACTCGACCAGTAAGAACGCCGGTCCCGGAGGATTGGGCGAACGATATCGAGGCAGTTAGTAGAGCAACTGCCAGTAGGGCGCGACGGAAAACGCCGCGACCCGAGGGGGAAGGTTTGGTTTGCATTGGGTTTGGGATACAAAAAGGGGACAGACTTAAGAAGACTGCCCCTGATAGATTTCCCTTGGTGCGACCACAAATTGGCCACAATCTCTGATCTCACTTTAGGATCGATATATTTACCATAAACGAAGGTGTAATTGAAATGTCTAATTCAATTTTAATTTGTCGTTTTGAATCCTTTGTATTCAAATATCTAATTCACCGTAGCGCCATCCAGGCTTGCCGCCAAGGCCCTGCCTCCCAAACTTCCTAACGCGCGAAATTTAATTGATTAAGCAGACCATCCCTTGCCGTTTGTCCGCGCGGTGAGAGGGTCGAACTTTCTGCCATTCCCTCCCTTGCCGTCGTCATGAAAACCCGCCCCCTCGGTCAAACCGGACTCAATGTTTCTGTGCTCAGCTACGGCGCATCTCCGCTTGGCGGTGTGTTTGGCGACATCAATCTGGACGCTGGCATTCGGACCGTTCACGCCGCGCTGGATGGCGGCATCAACTTCATAGATGTGTCCCCCTACTACGGCGACACTAAGGCCGAAACCGTGCTGGGAAAGGCGCTCCACGGCATTGCTCGCGACCGCTACATCCTCGCCACCAAGTGTGGTCAATACGGGCAGGAGCAATTTGATTTCTCCGCCGACCGGGTGACCCGCAGTCTCGACGAGAGCTGTGCCCGCCTGGGCGTCGATTACATCGACCTGCTGCAGTGTCACGACGTGGAATTCGCCGAGGTGGATCAAATCGTCGACGAAACGTTGCCCGCCCTGCTCAAACTCAAGTCGGCCGGCCGCATCGGTCACATCGGCATCACCGGACTTCCGCTCAAAGTCCTGCAATCCGTGCTCGAGCGCACCGACCCCGGCGTCGTGGAAACAGTGCTCTCGTTCTGCCGCTACGAACTCAACGACACGGCCCTCGCCGACTCGCTGCCCTTTTTTCAATCCAAAGGGGTCGGCGTCATCAACGCCTCCCCCACCGGAATGGGGTTACTCACCCCCAGAGGCGTCCCCAGCTGGCACCCGGCCCCTCCGCTCATGGTCGAGACTGCCCGGAAAGCCGTCGCGTTTTGTGAGGCTCAAGGCGTCGACATCGTGAAGCTCGCAGTCCAGTTTTGCGTGGCTCATCCTGCCATCGCCACGACGCTGGTCGGCACTGCGAAGCCCGAAAACATCGTGTCCAACATCGAATACGCCAATGCACCCATCGACCAGGGCATGGTCGACAAGGTGCTCGAAATTCTGGCTCCTATTCACAACCACAACTTCACTCGCGGTCTACCCGCCAATCGCGACAGATTGATTCCCTCCCCCGCATGAACCAAGTCACCCTTACCGAACCCGGTCGCTTCACCTTCAGTTCCCACACGCCGGAACCGACGCTGCAAGCAGGTGAGTTGCTCGTTCGGGTGCATCGTATCGGCGTTTGTGGCACCGACCTGCACGCGCATGCGGGGAAACAACCGTTTTTTGAATACCCGCGGGTGCTTGGCCACGAACTCGGAGTCGAAGTCGTAGACCTCGGTGACACCAAGAGTGATTTTAAGATCGGTGACCGCTGTTCCGTCGAACCGTATCTAAACTGCGGCATGTGCATCGCATGTCGGCGCGGTAAACCCAACTGCTGCACCGCCCTCAAAGTGCTCGGCGTGCACACCGATGGGGGCATGGGCACCCTGCTCGCCGTGCCGGCGCACAAACTACACCGCTCCGCCAAACTGAGCTACGATCAACTCGCCCTGGTAGAGACCCTCGGCATCGGCGCCCACGCCGTCGAACGAGCCGAACCCTCCACCAACGACTTTGTGCTCGTGGTCGGCGCTGGCCCCATCGGCCTGAGCGTCATCCAATTTGCCGGCATTAGCGGCGCCAAAGTCGCGGTGATGGACATCAGCGAGCCACGCCTCGCGTTCTGCCGGGAGCAGATGGGCGTCAAACACACTGTAGTCGCCGGTCCCAACGCCGCCGCTGCCCTCACGGTCATCGGCGATGGCGACTTACCCACGATCGTGATCGACGCCACCGGCAACCCCGCCTCCATGGCCGGCGCGTTTGAACTGGCCGCGCATGGTGGGCGCATCGTGTTTGTCGGCTTGTTCCAGGGCGACGTCTCGTTCAACGACCCCAATTTCCACCGCCGTGAACTCACTCTTTGCGCCAGTCGCAACGCCCTGCCCGGCACATTCACCGACATCATTCACCTGATGGAAACCGGCCAGATCGACATCACCCCGTGGATTACCCACCGCTGCGCCTTGGCCGATATTCCCGAGCAATTTAAGGCCTTCGGGAGTGACCCCAAATTGCTCAAGTGCATGGTCGAGGTGTGAGTGCGGATGCCGTGCATGTCCGGGCTTCCGGCCAACCGCCGTCTTGATACAGATATTAACGAGGCGTGTTCTGAGGTAGGGCGTGACCGGCGGGCGCGCCGCAGGCTAATGGTCGATGGAGCCAGTGGGCGTGCAAGGATGGCGAAGAACTGCAGGATTCACGTTGAGGCAGATGCGGACGGCCCAGCGGTCCGTCCCTACCTTTTTGTAGTCCAAATGATTCAAGACGTTGGTATAAATCCTCCCCCCCTGGAGGGAGCACCGCCTACCCCACGATCTATTTCGTCAACATGGCTCTGTGAACTCTGGGCAATTCTCCGTGACCTCAGTGACCGACTTCAACTGCGGTATTTAAGTTAATTCAACCTCTTGCGTAGTAAACACTGCCTTGGTGCGTGAGACTTTTCACCTCTGCATTTTTACTCGGTTTACCGTCGACTCCACGTCGAATACGCTCCGGGCGCTCCGCCTGCTGCCGGATCCCGGTCGATCCATTTCGCCACATCGGCCGGAATCGCTCCCCCGGAACGCGCGGCGGGAAACTCGGGCGAAACCTCGTAGCGCTGCAACTGCATGCTCTGGAAGAGCGGTCCGTCGTAGCCTCGCATTTCCACGCCATGCCCATCGGCGCCCGGCACCGCCGTTTGCCGTGCCGCCAACGTGGCATAATCCGCTTGTCCCGAGGCCGTGGCAACCGGAGCCCAAGTGAGCAGCTTTTCCGGCCCGTCACCGATTCTCACATACACATTGTGGTCGAAGGTCGCGGGCTGATCTTTCAACCGATCGACCAGCTCCGGGACCTGCTCCACACTCGCCAGCGCATGGGACTCGCGCAGGTTGCCGTCGGTTACAAACAGGTTGTTACGCGCCACGTGTCCGAAGCGTTCGTCCACGTCGGGGCCGCTCGCAGGATGCCAGTCAAAATGATCACCTTGCGCACTGCGGGTCGTGCGGGTGATACGGAGGATCGAATTCACAAACGTGTTGTTGTAGAACTTCGCCCCCGAACTGTTGAGTGCCCAGGCCCCGCTGTTGACAAAGACATTGCCCGCGCAGGTCACGCCTTTGGAAATTTCGAAGAAAAATCCATTGTAGCAGTCCTGAATCCAATTGTTCACAAACACGCCGTCGACGTTGCCCACGTCATACCAGATGCCGTTCGAACCGGGGTTGTCATAGAGCAGGTTGTCCCTCACCACGACGCGGCGAGTCTGATTAAAAATCTTCACGGCGGCCGGGAAATAGCCCTCGATACCTTCCACGTTATTACGCCGAAAAATGTTCTTTTCGATCAGCGTATCATTCGACGCCAATATAAAAATCCCTTCGGTGCTCGTGTCGCTGATGAGGTTATGGCGCAGCATCATGTTATCGCCGCGAAAATAGCCCGCCACCCGCGAGCAGTGCGTGATGGTGCAATGCTCCAACGTCGTGCCGATCACGTCTTTGCCGTGCTCCGTCTCCGCCGAAATCTGCTCGGGATCGTAACCTTCGATCTCAATCGCCCGATAGGCGTATTGCGTAAAGGTCAGTCCGCGAATCTTGGGCCCGATGCGATCGTTGGACTTACCATGCGCGTCCTTGGTCGTGCGGGTCAGCGCATTGTCGAAGGTCGTGATTTCGACCAGATGTTTCGTCGGATCCACATTGATGTAGATGTGACCATGCTCGTAATCGACCGAGAACGTGTCCGGCTTCACGTCACCTTCCCAACCGACCGTTTTGAGCGGCACACCATCGACGAAAACCATGTCGTTATTGAACAACCACAGCGGCGTCTTGTTGCCGCTGCTTTCACGCCGCCACCACGGCTGCGGCGGCAGGTAAAACAACGTGTCCCACTTCACCCGCCACAAACCATTGCGCTGCTCCGTCGCATCGGCCGCCGTCACCACTCGCGTCCCTTTGAGCACCGGTTTTTCGTCGCGGTAGGGCTGCAACGTGATGCCTTGGTTGAAAATCAAATTGCCCGTGCGGTAAGTGCCTCCACGCAACACGATGGCATCGCCGGTCTTCACTCGAGTAATCGCCGCCTCGATCGTGGTCGGCGCAGCGAGTTGGTCGCCCGACACCGTCGCGTCGCCATCCGGAGCGACAAAGTAGGTCACCCCATTGACCTTCGGCAGGGCATAAGTTTGCCGGATTGGACCATAGGGGCCGCCCGACGGAGCCGCCATCGCGGCTCCGGTCAAAATCAAAAAAGCAGACCAGCAAGGTAGGGTGAAACGTTTCATAATCGGGAAAGGGGTGGGACCAACGGAACCGCAGCCTACTCTTCCGAGTCCACCCACGCAACCGCTCGACTTCCGCCAACAATAGACCACGCCTCCCGCGCGTCCATCCTCTCTCGCCAACTTACAACCCTATCCGCTTGGCGATCACCCAATTTTAACTAACGTGCCGTCCAACATTATGAACCCATCTCGATTTCTTCTGACTCTGGTCTTCGTCTTCACGACATTGGGCCTGCACGCGGAACTTCCCGCCAACATTCCACCTCGGCAGGCCGCCGCCAACGACCAGTCCGAGTATCGCCGCTTCACTCTCGATAATGACCTCAAAGTCATTCTGCTCTCCGACCCCAAGCTCAATAAGTCCTCGGCCGCCCTCGCCGTCGGCGTCGGCTCGCTCTCCGACCCCGAAGATCGCCAGGGTCTCGCCCACTTCCTCGAACACATGCTGTTTCTCGGCACCGAGAAATACCCCGACGAGGCCGAATACGGCAACTACCTCAAAACCAACGGGGGCTACAACAACGCCTACACCTCCCGCGACCACACCAACTACCACTTCGAGATTCGTCACGAAGCCTTCGAAGGCGCACTCGACCGCATGGCCCAGTTTTTTATCGCCCCGCTTTTTACGCCGGAATTCACCGACCGTGAAATGAATGCCGTAAACTCCGAGTTCCAGAAGAACCTCGAATCCGATGGCTGGCGCCAATACCAGCTCCACTGCACCCAATACCCTGCTTCCCACCCCGCCAACCACTTCAACATCGGCAGCCGCGAGACCCTCGGCGGCACCACGCGCGAAGAACTGCTCGCGTTCCACCAGGCCCACTACAGCGCCAACACCATGACGCTCGCTGGCGCCGGCAAGGCCAGCC
>CAXBOL010000242.1:0-7043 GCA_963977295.1 uncultured Opitutaceae bacterium | reverse complement strand
CCAATCCTCGGCATGAGTCAGGTTACCCCCTGATTGAATTCGGGTTAATCTGTGTCCATCTGTGGTTGAACTGAATCGTTGCCCCTGGACTGGGCTAAATGGCAGGGACGCACCGTGTGTTCGCTGCCTGAACCGATCATCCTCTCGGCGTTGCCAAATGCCTTGGGAGAATTTCGATCTGACCATGACCAAAAGACTTCTCTCGCTGGCCAGCGCATGCGCTCTGGGATGCCTCGCCTCGCTGCCCGCGGAAACTGACCTCATCCCCAACGGATTCGACGTCGCCAACATGGACCGTTCGGTCCGCCCCGGCGACGATTTCTTCCGTTTCGCCAATGGCGGCTGGCTCGATGCCACCGCCATGCCCGCCGACAAATCCCGGTGGGGCGCATTCGATACCCTGGCCGAAAACAACTGGCGTCGGATCCACAATCTGCTCGAAGAAATTTCCAGCGCCCCGCAAGCGCCCGATTCCGAACAGGCCAAGATCGCCGATTTTTTCCGCACGGCCATGGACACCCCCGCCATCGACGCCGCAGGCCTCACCCCGCTCCACCCCGAGCTCGATCGCATCGCCACCATTCATGATCTGAACGATCTTGCTCGCTACGTAGCCGACGCCCATCGCGGCATCGGTTCCCCGCTCTTCGGCGCCTATCCCTACGCCGATCAACGCAATAATAACGACGTCATCATGCAGTTCGTGCAAGGCGGCCTCAGTCTGCCCGATCGCGACTATTACTTCGACGCGAAACATGCCGAATACCTGCCGCAGTTTGTCGAGCACGTGGCCAAGATGTTCGTCCTCGCCGGCGAATCCCCCGACACGGCGCAAACCCACGCCGAGTTGATTCTCACGTTGGAAACAAAGTTGGCCGGCTTCTCCAAAACCGTCGCCGAACGCCGTGACCCGGAAGCCAACTACCACAAGCTCCCCCGTGCCGAGGCACCGGCGGAAATGCCCAAATTTCCCCTCGAGCTTTATCTCGCCACTCTCGGTGTGCCCGACTCGGAAACCGAACTCGACCTGCGCCAAATCGACTTCTTCCGCAGCCTCAGTTCGTTTCTCGCCGAAACCCCGCTCGACGACCTCAAAACCTACCTGCGTTGGCACGCCATCCACGATGCCGCCCCTTATCTGGCCAGCGATTTTGAGACCGAAAACTTCCACTTCTTCTCGACGGTGCTCAGCGGCACCCCCGAGCAGGAACCTCGCTGGAAACGTGCCGCACAACGCCTCGATTCCGCCCTCGGTTTTGCGGTCGGAAAAATCTACGTCTCCCGCTATTTTCCGCCCGCCGTCCGTGACCGACTCGAAGAGATGGTCGCCAGCATGCGTGCCGTGCTGACCGAACGTATCGAGAACTTGGATTGGATGAGTCCGGAGACCAAAATCAAGGCGTTGGAAAAACTACACACCTTCCGCGTCGTGATTGGTTATCCCCCGGAGTGGCGCGATTACACCGGTCTGAAAATTGATCACTCCAGTCACTACGCCAACGTCCTCCGCAGCGCTCATTTCGAAACCGCCCGCCAAATGGCCCAATTGCCGAAACCGTTCGACAAAGGCGAATGGCGGCGCTCGCCCCAACAGGTCAACGCCTACTACCAGCCTTCCGCAGGCCAACTCGTGTTTCTCGCCGGAATCCTGCAGCCCCCCTTCTTTGACCCCGAGCTTGACGATGCCGTCAACTACGGCGCGATCTGCGGCGTGATTGGTCACGAGATCACCCACGGCTTCGACGACAAGGGCCGGCTCTACGACGCGCACGGCAACCTCAACGATTGGTGGAGCGCGGTAGACACGGAGAAGTTCAAGGCCCGCGCGCAGAAATTGGTCGATCAATACAACGCCTACGAGGTGCTCCCGGGGGTCTTCGTCAAAGGTGACCAAACCTTGGGTGAAAATATTGCCGATCTCGGCGGTGCCTCCATTGCACTCGAAGCCCTGCAACGCTCCCTCGTCAACAAAGGGATGATGCTGATCGACGGCTTCACCCCCGTGCAGCGCTTCTTCATCGCGTGGGCCCAACAATGGCGCACCCAGTATCGCGACGACGCCCTCAAACGCACCGTCGCCTCCGGCGTGCACTCCCCCGGCACGGTCCGATCCATCGGCCCGCTGGTCAACATGCCCGAATTCTACGAAGCCTTCGACCTCAAAGCCGGCGACCCCATGTGGCGCGCCCCCGAAGACCGCGCCAAAATCTGGTAATTCACCGGTTACGCCACCTCCTTCGTCCGGCCCACCAGGCCGGGCTTTTGGTGCCACATACTACAAACTCAACCTCAATTGCTTCATTATCATTCGGAAATTTGTCACTTATTAAGTGACAAACTTCCGGCGCGTTCATTTCTCGAAACCTAGGATGATCGAGCAAGATGTTTGCTCGAACGGGACCGAGTGAGGCCGTCCCCCGGCATTCCCTTGAAAAATCCGCTGTTTTTTATCGGGTATCCGTGTTTGAAATCCGACGTGTCCACTGATCCGTCCCATCCCGATCCGAAACAAGGCGAACGCGAATACTATGCGCGCATCGGTCGGAGCGGGATCAACCACGCCCTCGGCAAGCCATTCACGGACGACAAGTGCAACCTCAATCTCAGTAACGTTACCGCGATCTTCCACCTCCTCGGTGATCCTCCCGGTCGTATCGCCGAATTCGGCTGCGGCGTGGGCTGGCTGGCGATCATGTTGGCCCGCCGAGGCTATGACACCGTCGGCGTCGATATCGCGCCGGACGCCATCGCTGCCGGTTTGGCCCAACGCGACGCCCTCGGCCTTACGCATCTCGACTTTCAACTGGCCGACTACGAGTCATTCGACGGCGAGGCCAATTTCGACGCCGTCATTTTCTACGAAGCCCTGCATCATGCCGAAGATGAAGCTGCCGCCATCGCCTGCGCCTACCGTGCGCTCAAACCCGGCGGAGTGATGATCGCCTTCGAACCGGGTCAGGGCCATAGCGGCACCGCCGAAGCCCAAGAGGCGGTCGCTCAATTCGGCGTGCACGAAAAGGACATGCCGATCGCCAAAATCGTCGCGCTCGCTACGGCCGTCGGCTTCCGACGTCACCTTACCCTGCCCCAACCCTGGGACTTTCTTCGCACGGTCTACCGTCCCAGTTACCGCCATGCGGGCTCCTCCGCCGAAGCCGGCCGTAAGTTTGTGCTCGGGGTATGGCGCGCGTTCCGACGGTTCTTCTTTTTACGGCAGGACCAATCCTTTGTGGTGCTTTGGAAGTAGCGGCTCGATAAACTCATGTCCTCTTCAAAGCCAAGTCCTGTGCTTAGCTCAGACTGACCCAACTCTTTTGAATTCCTCTGATCCTAAACAAGGCGAACGCGAATATTACGCTCGGAAAGGCCCCGCGAGCATTGCCCATGCGCTCGGTAAACCGTTCTCCGATGATCGCTGCAAATTCAACCTGTCCAATCTCGCCGCATTGTTCCATCTGCTGCCAGACCCTCCTGGCCGCCTACTACAACTCGGTTGTGGGGTGGGCTGGTTGAGCCATATACTGGCGCAACAACACCACGAGGTTCTCGGCCTTGATATTGCGCCGGAAGCGATTGAAGCGGCGAACCGACGACGGGATGAAGCCGGATTGACGAATCTCAGCTTCGAGGTGGGCGATTATGAGCTGTTTGACGGCGCGGCCTCGTTCGACGTCGTCCTCTTTTTTGACGCACTCCACCACGCGGAGGATCCCACCCAAGCGATGGACTGCGCTTACCGAGCCCTCAAACCCAACGGGGTGCTTCTCGCGTTCGAACCCGGGGCGGGCCATCACGAAGCGCCCACTTCCCGGGCCGCCATCAAGGAATTTGGCGTGCACGAGCGGGATATGCCCGCCTCGCTCATCATCTCCTTGGGTCAGAAAGTAGGTTTCCGCCGACATCTTTCTCTGCCTCACCCCGCCGATACCCTCGCGGAGCTCTACCACCCCGTTTACCACCGCGCCACCAACCAAGAGGATCTTGATCGCAAAAAAATCGACCACATTGGGCAAATCACCCGGCGCGTCAGTTCTGAGGAGCTCCCGGCGAAAATCGTCCTCCTCTGGAAATAGTCGCTCGTAACCGCCGCTTGAGCTTTGCCAATCGACGAACGGGCAATTCAATCCCCTCCTCCGCCCATGATCGAAGTCGAAAACCTTACGCGCATCTTTCGCACCTACAAAAAGCAGCCCGGCTTCTGGGGCGGCGTGAAGGGGCTGTTCAAACGCGAGTTCGAAGAAACCGCGGCTGCTAAAGATATTTCATTTTCCATCAAAGAAGGGGAATTTGTCGGATTTCTGGGGCCCAACGGGGCCGGCAAAACGACCACCCTCAAAATGCTCTCAGGGTTGATCTATCCGACCAGTGGATCCGCCCGCGTCGCCGGGTTCGACCCCACCAAACGCGAGAATGCCTACCGCCGCTTGTTCGCCCTCGTGCTGGGACAAAAAAATCAGCTGTGGTGGGATCTCCCCGCCATCGAGTCCTTCCTCCTCTTGCGCCACATTTATGGTCTGCCGGCAGAGCAATGGCAAACAACCCTGGATGAGCTGGTCGACCTCCTCGACGTTCGCGGTAAACTCAACGTGATGGTGCGTGAACTCTCGCTCGGTGAACGCATGAAGATGGAGTTGATCGCCGCCCTGCTCCATCGCCCCCGCGTGCTGTTTCTGGACGAACCCACCATCGGACTCGATGTCGTTTCCCAACGCGCCGTGCGCAGTTTTCTGCGAGCCTACAACAAACGGCACAAGGTCACGATCCTGCTCACCAGTCACTACATGGCCGACATTCAAGAGCTCTGCGATCGCGTGATTGTGATCCACAAGGGGACCAAGATCTACGACGGTGATCTCAATCTGCTCGAAACCGGATCGGTCGGCACCCGCCAAAAGATTGTGACTTTCCTGCCTGAAACCGACGCCTTCAACGACGGGTGGACCTCTCAGTTTGGCACCACCACCCGGGAAGATTTGGGCAAGATTGTGGTGCGGGCTCCAGGCAACCAAATCGTCAAGGTGTCGCAGGAAATTCTAACCAAAGGGCCGGTGGCCGACATCACCATCGAGGACATTCCGTTGGAAGACGTGATCGCCGACCTCTTCGAGAAACATTGATTCCCGATCTATCATACCGACGGCCGTCGGAAGCACTGAAGTCTAGGCTCGGGTTACCGGTAGATGGAGCCGAATTTCGGTGCCTCGATCGGAAGATATCACTTTGATGCATCCATCCGCCGCGAGCACGACTTTCGACACCACGGCCAGCCCCATACCGGAACCGTCGTTTCCTTTGGTCGTGAAATGAGGCTCAAAGACTTTCAAGAGATCAGTCGAGGGAATCCCTTTGCCCGTATCGGAAACCGAAATTGTCGCGAATTCTCGCTGGCGGTAGTCGATCAACGGACTGCCTAACTCACCGGTCTCACCATAGCCCCAATTGGAGAAAATTGCCGCACCCGGCTGGCACCACGCCTTGACCTGCACGCTCACGCCGAACGAACCACTCTGGAAGGCGTTCAGGATCAAATTGAGCACCGCTTGACTCAAATCCGACTCATTGGCCTTCGCGACGCATTGCACCGATGCGACGTCAAATCGGACCTCGTGTCCCCGTCCCCGCGGATGTGATTCCGCGATCTCGAGCGCCAAGTTGGCGGCGTTAAACGGATTACCCTCATTCACCTCACTCTCCGTCCCTTTGAGGAGTCGGGCACTGCGAGACGAAACTTCGACAAGGTTGTCCAGGATGCGCAGCACATGCTGAAAGCGGCCTTTGAAAACTTCGAAATCCTTCCCGGTCAGCGATAGCCGACCTTCAATTTGTTCCCGCAGTAAATCCATCGTGCCCACCACCACGGTCAACGGGTTGTTAATATCGTGAATCGCCCCCGCATAGATTTCATTCAATTCGGCCAACATCGAAGCCAGTTCTTTGCTGGAGGAAAGTTCGCCGAGCAGGTCCTGCGCCCGCGCGCGAACCGCACTTTTGTTACGCAGCTCCACCGCCCGACGCACGGCGCGTCGCATCGTCGGCACATCGAAGGGTTTGGTCTGGTAATCACAGGCGCCCAGACGCATCGCCGCCCGAGCCGAATCCAGGGTCTCGAAGGCCGTTAACATGATGACTTCAACATCCGGACGCACCGACTTAATGTCCTCCAACAATTCAATCCCCGTGCGTCCCGCCATCTGAATGTCCAGGATCGCCACGCCGATGTCCGCTTCATCTTTGAGACGCGAAAATCCTTCCTCGGCCGAGGATGCGGTAAACACCCGGTATTCGGACGCAAACACGGTTCGCACCGAAACGCGGGGACCTTCTTCATCATCGACCACCAAGAGTGCGGGGAGATTGGAATTCATCGGGGTATTCAAAATGTAAACACGGCCGAAAATGCGGCACCTAGAATCGAAACGTCGTAGGTTCCATCCGCAGATTGTCCGACCGCCGACGGCGTGCTTCCTCGCACCGTGCGGCTGGAGGTGGGAGAAGTCTGAACGACCAACATCCACGTCACCGGTCCAGACTGAAACTCGGCTCCGGCCGAGAAAAGGTGACGGGAGGTATCAACCACTGCCGGACCAAATGTCGCGTCGGGCACCGAGTTTTCGCTGTAAATGTATCCACCATGAAAGGACCAATCTCCCGTCCGGTATGAGCCTCCCAACAGCCAGTAAAGACTCGAATCCCAGTCAAAGGTCAGCGCCACCGGCGCTCCGGCGGAACGAACCGCCACCGAGTTGAGTCGTTCCCAGTTGGTCCAGTCTATCGCCAGTTCTAAATTCCACTGCGGCGTCGGTCGAAAGGAATAACCCAACGTAATAAAATCAGGATACGGCATGGTCGCGCGGGCGTCGACCGTCGGGGCATAAGGGCTGGTTTCCAACGTGCCATCGAATTCCACCGATGTCTCGGTCTGGTAATTCACTCCCCAGACGTGACGTTCATCAGGCGACCACAGCATCCCAAAGTTACCGCCCCAAGAATTACCGTCGCCTTCAAACCGCATCAGATCACCGGGCATGAACCCGATGGTCCGC
>CAXBOL010000241.1:0-7067 GCA_963977295.1 uncultured Opitutaceae bacterium | reverse complement strand
CATTCCCACTCCACCGCCATCGCGAGCAAGCTCGCTCCTACCTTTCCCGGTTTCCGATTTTAGTGCCTTTTCGTGTAATTTAGTGGGCATAAATTCAATTCAGCGGCCAACCGCCCGCCTCATCACGCGCACCCTTTGCACGCTTTCGTGCTCCGCATGGGTCGCTCCATCCGGTTAGGTGGTGGCTTCACTCAGCCCCGCGATCACTGACGGCAGCAACTGATGCTCGGCCGCATGCAGTTTGGCTGCATAGGTCGCTAACGTATCATCCTGCTCGATCCGCACGATCGCTTGATCGATGATAGGCCCCCCATCTACTTCCGCCGTCACATAATGCACCGTGCAGCCGGACACTTTTACGCCGTAGCGCCACGCTTGGCCGATGCCGTCCAAGCCAGGAAAACTCGGTAACAAGCTCGGGTGCAGATTGATGATCTTACCCGCAAACGTGTCGATAAACTTGGGTTTAATGACGCGCATGAATCCCGCCAAGACCACGAGGTCCGCCCGCAAAGCCTGGATTGATTTAATATAAAGAGCCTCCCCAGCCCCCTCCAACTTGGTCTTGAAGGGCGCCGGATCCAGAAACTGCGCCGGCACTCCGTAATTCTCTCCGTGCGCTAGAATTCCAGCTCCGGGTTGGTCCGCATAAATCTGCACGACCTCGGCTCGCCCGAGCCGTCCTTCACGCTGCGCCTGTAAAATCGCCGCGGCATTCGAACCCGTTCCAGAACCAAGAATAACTACTCGCATGTGGCGTAAAGTTTGAGAACCACCCAGCGAATTGAATCAATGCCGGAGTTCTTACAGCACCGCTTCGCCGGGTTAAAATTTCGTGTGCTTTCGGGTGTTTCGAGGTCCGCGATTCCGCGACTTCCCACAAAATGAGCGCCAACTCTCATTTCGCGTTACCTAAATCGAAACGAATAGAAATCTGCATCTTTCATCACGATCCGCATTCGCACCACTTGGCCGACGAGATCCGACAGGGGCTTGCCACCCGTCCACTGCACCGTTCGGGCGATTTCATCACCGAAAATGAGTGCACAGTCTTCCGCCGCAAAGCCGTCGATCGCGTCGCCGTGTTCGTCCTGCAACTCCACCCGCAGCTCTCCTGCCGCTGAGCTCGCGTAGTTGATTTCCAATGTCTCGCCCTTGAACCGAAACGGCTTGGTCACCAACTCACCTCCGCCGTAAGGTGCCTGCACCGAAACGAATCCGTCCAACCGCAAACGGTAGCGCGACATGTGCGCGGTCTCCTGTGCGTAGTGCGACATGCGATAAATATACAGATTCCGTCCGTCGGGCGCCGGCAGCATACCTAACGCCGGGGTATTGTCTCGCGATGCCCAATCGGCCGCTGTGTCGCCCGGCCGAATGAAGGCTTCCATGAACGTGCGGTCGTAGTGATTGCCGCCCCGCGAGGACATGAACACCGCGTCGCTCGCATCGAAACCTCGTTTCGGATCTTTGACCAATTCCTGCACGGTTTCCTCCGACAACGCGGCCTTCCCCGGGAAAAACCGTTTGGCCAGTCCGATGTAAATATGCGGTGCCCTAAAATAGGGCTGCGTGCCGTTGGTATAGAGTTGCTCCATCGGTGTGTCGCCGAAATCCATCGCCACCGGGTCCGACCAATTCACCAGATCCGGCGAGGTGGTGCGGCTGATGGTGCGAAAACCGGTGAAGCCTTCGCCGGTCCAGGTGCGAAAGTAGCACACGTAAACGCCTTCGTGATGCGACCAAAAGACCACGTTGTGCGAATCGAACATACCTTTGGTGAAGATATAACCTTCCTTCCATCGCTGCCATCGTATTCCATCGGTCGATACGAAAGCGACCAGGCCTTTGGTCTCCACTCCCGCGATGGCCTTAAAACGCTCGTTCGACGGGGTGCCCGGTCGCTTATCAATGAAAGGACTGAAGTTGCGCGAATACTCCGGGGCCACTCCCCAAATTACGTTGTTCATTTCCGACCCAACGACGGCTGAAGAATTCAGGTTGGGCTTGAACCAAAATACTCCATCGCGCGATTGCGCGTAACACACCACCGCTTCGGTGCCCGGTGCCGCGCTCGGCAAACCCCGATAATACATCTTAAACAGTCCGTCATCATTGATCACGGTGGCGTAAGCGGAAAACTTCCCTTCCCACGCTTGGTCAAACTCCAGCGTCACGCCCTCGCTTTGGGGTTCATGCATCCGCAGTTCCACCCCGTCCATCGACTCGACCATCGTATGATCGACGAATAACTCGCGGCGGCTGCCGATATCGATGACTTCCGTCATCCCCCAGCTCGCGAGGACTCCCAGCGTCACCACCCATCCCCCAACGCGGCCCATTCTAAGTTTGCGGAATTCAGTCATGGTCAAAGTCGTCCTGTTTTTACGGTGCCGGGTTTGACCGGTTGACCCGTATCGGCACTCGCCAGCGCGGCGAAGCAGAGTTCCAAGCTGCGCAGATTATTGCGAGCGCCGATCGAGGACTCCCGCCCCTCCTCGATTGAACGCAAAAACTCCCCGAGGGTGCCCCGGAAGCCATCCGGGAACCACATGCCTTTGAGTGGAATCTTCGCGGTGCCTTTGGCGGTGGTCAGTTCCAGTTCGGTGATGCGCGCCACGTTCGCGGTGCCGCGCAGGGTGCCTTTCGACCCTACACAACACAGATACTCCTGCGGGGCAAAGGACTGGTATGCACTGAACGCCAGCGTGGCCAACCCGTCACCAAAATTGACCACGGAGTTGGCCAACATCGGCGGGGTCATGTCCTGCCCCGGTGCTTTCACGGCCGACGCATACACCATCTTCGGCTTGCGTTCCCCGAACACACACAAAGCCGCATCGAACCAGTGAATCGCAAAGTCACTGAGAATCAGGTGATGTAGATTCGCAAACGGCGTGCCTCGCGTCCACGTGTGGTCCCATGCCAGGGACATATCCAAAGTATGGATATCGCCCAACAGGCCCTGGCGCACCGCGGCAATGAGACCGGCAAACTGCGGCGCCCAACGGCCATTCTGATTCACCCCGAGATGCAACTTCCTCCGCTTCGCATACGCCGCCAACCGTCGCCCTTCTTTCAGATCTACGGTGAATGGTTTTTGACTGAGCACATGTTTTCCCGCCTTCAACGCATCGTCAATTTGCGGCGCCCGCACGGCGGTGTGAGTGGCGATCTCCACCACCGTTACATCCGGTCGGGCCAACAATTCACGGTGGTCAGTGTAGACGTCCGCCTTCGGATAAAATTCGTCGCGACGGCTTTCCGCCGCCGCCAGATTGACGTCGGCCATCGCCACGACTTCGACCCCGAATGACTTTGCCGCGGTGAGGTGATATTGAGAAATACCACCGCAACCGATCAGACCGATTTTGTGGGATTTGGGCCGACGTGGACCACGGGGCAGGTAATCAAGTTTGGGAGCACGCATGTCTGGGAGCAGTTATCTTGATAACCGCAGTTCAAGTTTAAGTGAAAAGTTTAAGTGTCGGAAACCTCAGGTGGTGAGGAAAACTACTTGGTGAGAAGTTTGAGCGGACGTTTGAGCTTCGCGCTGGACGCTGCGGTATCCACGATCTGCTGACCAATCCGACTGGTCTTTACGGACAACGGTCCGGTGATTTCTTCGCCGGTTTTGAGGCAGCGCAGGAAATACTGGATCGGGTTCTGGCGCGGGCGCCGCAGCTTATCCACTGGCAGGACCTTTCCCTCGGGATACCGCGCCGTCTGGAGCTTGACCGTCGGCTCGTAGTCGTAATTCGAAATCGTGCCTTCACTGCCTTTCAGCACAAAGCCACACCGGGGCTGGGGTTGCATCATCCACGGATCCGAGAACGTGCCCCACCGGGTGTGAAACGTCGAAAGCCAGTCGCCGTAACGCGCGATCGTGACGCTTTGCTCGTCCACCCGCAGACCTTTGCCTCCTGCCGTGACCGCGGTGATCTCACTCGGCTTTTTGCCATCAAAATACCATGTGGCCAGCGTCGCGCCATAGCCGAGGTAATCGACCAATGAGCCGCCACCATTGGGGTCATAAAACCAATTGGCCTTTTTCTGCGCCAAGGTTGGCGCAGTGCCCTGCGGATTCGCGCGATCCCAGATGGGGCCGCGGTTACCGTCGTAAAAATGCACCTCCTGCAGCTCGCCAATCTTCCCAGCTCGCAACAGACGATAGGCGGTCAGGTGGGGCGGATACCACGCCAACGGCCAATTGATCGCGAGTCGGCGTTTGGCCTTCTTCATGGCCGCGACCATGCGGTCGGCCTGCGCCAGGTTGGCGGCAAACGGTTTCTCGACCAGGACGTGCACCCCATAGGGCGCGACCTGTTCGACCCAGTCTGCATGAGCCCCACTGGCGGGACACAACACGACCACATCAGGCTTGGTCGTTTCGATACATTGTCGCCAATCAGTGAATACCCGTTCCGCCGGCACGGAGCAGGCTTTAATCACATCCTCCATTTCAGCCGGGTCGTGATGGCTGATGCCCACGAGTTCCGCATTGGACTCACGGTGCACGCAGCCGAGGAGATGATCCATGTGCCGGAAATCGAAATTGATCCCGGCAATACGCCATTTTTTTCGAGCAGACATAACTAAATCACGGATAAGAGTTGGGGTGATACCGACGGTGGATGAATTTTCATTAAACCCATGTCCTGCAATAACTAAGGATCCAACGTCGACCTACTTTTGGTCAAACGCAATACCACAAAGGCCTTGAGGTTAAAAACAGCATCCCCTGGGGCATCCGCTCCCGTCTTCTCGGTTCTGGGGGCGTTGGGGCGCAATTTGACCGAGGATTGAGGCGGAGTTTGGGCTTACGAAACCCACCAACGACACGAAACGTGTCAGTATGGGAGTCGGGGTGTAAAACCAACGTCCTTTGAGATATGGACAAGAGCGCAGCTTGTTTTGAGATAGGGCGTGACCGCTGGGCGCGCCGCAGCATGAAAAAGAGCAACTCGAACCGGCCCCGCACACCGCGGACGACCCGGCGGTCCGTCCCTACCTTTTACAGTCCAAATTATTCGAGACGTTGGTGTAAAACCCCTCCCCCATCACGGGAACCACTGCGTTCGCCGAGAAAGCAGAGTTGAAATAAAAAAAATGAGACTGGGCCACTACAAAGGGTCTGACTGAAGGCCCGCTGGTATTCCCTCCGCGACCTTGGCGGCCTTCGTGTTCAAACAAACCGCGATGCAGTGGATGAGCACGGGGCGCAGGAAGCGTGGTGCTCTGATCAAAAAAAGGCGCACCCTGTCGGATGCGCCTTGAAAATTTCGTCACCCCGTGGCGATCGGCTCAGAAGAACTTCTTCGCTTTGTCGAACCAGCCTTCTTCGGTCGGATGATCGGCATCGCCACTGACCCGCGCGAACTCCTCAAGCAAACGGCGTTGCTCATCGGAAAGCTTCTTCGGCACCTCGACGTGAACGCGCACGAGCTGGTCGCCCTGAGTCCCACCGCGTAGCGAGGGCATTCCTTTGCCGCGTAGGCGGAAGGTCGTGCCGCTTTGCGTGCCGGCAGGAATCTTTAGCGAGCCCTTGCCGAAGAGGGTTGGCACTTCGATCGTGCCGCCGAGCACCGCCAGCGTGAACTTGATGGGAATCTCGCAGAACAGATCCTGCCCTTGGCGTTCGAAAATTTCGTGGTCCTTGACCGTGAGCACGATGTAGAGATCGCCCGGTTGACCGCCGCCCACGCCCGCTTCGCCGTTGCCGACAGAGCGCAAGCGCGAGCCAGTATCGACCCCCGCCGGAATGCGCACGTTGATCTTGGCCGTCTTCGCTTCGCGACCTTCACCGCGACACTGGGTGCAGGCTTTCTCCACCTTGGTGCCGGCACCGCCGCAAGTCGGGCAGGTTTGCCGAAACGTGATGATGCCTCCGCTGCGCCGCACTTGACCCACGCCGCCGCAGGTCGAACACGTTACGCGCTTGGAGCCCGGCTCCGCGCCGGAACCATCGCAACGATCGCAGGCCATGGCTTTGCGGAACGAAAGTTCCTTTTCCATGCCTTTGGCCGCCTCTTCGAGGGTGATTTCGAGGTCGTAGCGCAGGTCGGAGCCATCCTGGCCTCCGCCTCCGCCACCTCCGCCTCCGCCGCCGAACATTTCCTCAAAAATGCCGCCGCCTCCGCCTCCTCCGCCGCCTCCACCACCGAAGACTTCGCGGAAGACATCGAACGGATCGTGGAAGCCACCGCCTCCGCCGCCGCCCATGCCGCCCATGCCACTGGGACCACGGCCACCGCCTTCGAAGGCCGCATGACCAAACCGGTCGTAAGCCGCCCGCTTCTGCGGATCCTTGAGCACTTCGTAAGCGTGGGAAATCTCCTTAAACTTCTCCTCCGCGGCCTTGTCGCCCGGATTTTTATCCGGGTGGAATTGCACGGCTTTCTTGCGGTAAGCCTTTTTGAGTTCCGCCTCCGTCGATTGACGGCTAACGCCGAGTAGGTCGTAAAAATCTTCTTTCGCCATAGCGAGGGTCGTTGGGACAGTTCACAGAGAGCGCGGAGCGCCACACGGTGAGGGTTATGCGTTCTCCTCTTTTTCAGCGGGAGCGGGACCGCCCGAGACGATCACCGCCGCGGGACGCAGGAGACGTCCATTCAGCGTGTAACCAATCCGCACCACTTGCAGCACTTTGCCTTCGGCGACATCGGCACTGGGTTGTTGGGAGAGGGCTTCGTGCTGGTTGGGATCGAACTCGGCATCGACGGGATTGACCTCCTTGAGGCCATTGTTACCGAGGGCGGTCTTAAATTGGGTGGCGACCATGCTCACGCCATCGGCCAACGACTTGAGCTCGGCGTTGGGCGCTTCGGCCGCCGCGATGGCGAACCCCAAATTATCGAGCACGGGGAGCAACTCCTCGACGATGCGGGACGCTGCGTAGGCGCGCAGCTCGTCTTTCTCCCGCATGGTGCGCCGACGGAAGTTTTCCAAATCGGCCGCCGCGCGGAGTTGCGCATCCTTGGCGGCAGCTACGGCGGCTTGCGCCGTGGCGAGCTGTTCTTCGAGGGTCGGTTCAGCCGTCTCTTCAACAACCTCCGGCGTTTCGGCCG
>CAXBOL010000240.1:0-7075 GCA_963977295.1 uncultured Opitutaceae bacterium | reverse complement strand
AGACTATTTTTAACGCATCCCCCTTCGCCGAGGCTTCGGAGGACAAGAAGTCACCAAGCCGGTAGGATTGCAACGTTCAGATATTGAATGACTTCCAGCTCTAATCGGTGGCTCCGCGACTTGGCATTAAAGTCTAAATCCAAACGCTGAATGGTATATAGAACTTTGGGATTGTAACTCGAGGTGGGAGCGTAGCCGGGAGAGTGAGACGGCAGTCGGGGAGTCGTTCCCGGCTAAACTTGCAAGACGGCCTACTCGTGAATCCAGCCGCGATCGATGGTGAGGCACTGGCCGGTGATGTCTTTACTTTCGTCAGAGGCAAAAAGGCGAAGGTGGGCTCCACTGAGGAGGGAGACTGACGACCGGGAATACTTTGCAACGACTCCACCTCGGCGAGGGCAGCGGCATCGGCCGGGGAAAGGCGTTTCTCGCCGTCGGTTTGGATGGCACCGAGATGAAGACAGTTGACTCGGATTCCGTAGCGACCGACGTCGCGGGCCATGCCGCGGGTGAGTCCCACCACGCCGCCTTTGCTGGAAATGTAGTGGGACAAATTGGCCATGCCGAGGCGCAGTGTTACGCTGCCGATATTGATGATGGAGCCTCCGCCTTGGGCTTTAAAATGAGGGATCGCAGCCATGCAACTGCGCCACGTGCCGTTGAGGTTGACGTCCTGCACCCGCAGCCAGTCTTCAGGCAAAACCTCGTCGGCCGCGATCCGAGGGTAGATGCCGGCGTTGTTGATGAGCACATCGATGCGACCGAATTTCGCGACGACGGCGGCGACGGCCGACGAAACTTGATCCGGTTGCGTGACATCCATGGCGACGGGAAGGGCGGGCGCGACACGCGAGGCGGATTTCTCGAAATTGAGGAGTCCGGCGGCGACTTCAGCGCCTCGCTTCAGAAATCCTTGGACGAGACCAAACCCGAGGCCTTCGTCGGCGCCGGTGATCAAGCAGACTTTGTCGGAGAGATCGATTGCCATAATTCTATTGGGGAGAGGGGAGTGGGAGTCAGAGGGAAGAGATCACGACGGGGGCCGGAAAATGGCAATCGTGCAAAATTAAGTGAGGTGCAACCGGGACCATCGAACCGGAGGCCACGTTCGGGGCCGACCTGGTAACCGGCCTGCCAGCCCATGTGGCTTTTGACCTGAACGGCGAGGGCGGTTTGGGGATCGAGGCCGAGGCACTCGTAGAAGGCGGGGTCGGCGCAGAGGCAGCCTTGGGTCGTGACCACCATGGAGAGGCGAGCGAAGCACAACGGCTTCTCCGCAGGAAAAGTTTTGTCCCTGATAGGCTTGGCCCCGGGGGCTGAATTGGCATTCGCCGGAGAAGATGATTTCCGCGGTGACGGATAATTTTTGCTGACCGAGATTAACGGTCGTCTCGCCTCGCAACAGTGCGCTGACCGCAGCGGGATCGACGACCCAAAGCAGAAGGTCGCCGGGGAGGTCGTGTCGGTGGGGCCAGAGGTTGATGATGGCGGCGGCACTGTGGCCGTCGCTGCCTCCGGTCGTGGCGTCGGCGGTATCGACGAGTAGCCATGGGCGTGGTGCCGGGGCGGTCGCGGTGAGGGTGACGGTAATTTCAGGCCAGGTCATCAATCCAGTGGTCCAAGTTTCGCGGTAGGCAAACCATCGCTCGGCGAGCTCTCGAGCCGCGCTAGCCCCAGCTTGGGCGGAGGTGGAAGTCACCACGACGGAGCTGGACAGTCCGTCGATGTCGAGCCACGGCTGCACGGGAAAAAGACTGATATCGATGATTTCGGACGATAATTCCAAGGCGCGGGCTGCGGTCAGAAGTGCGGCGAAGTGTCCGGATCCATGGGTGGTCGCGGTGGGGGGGATGAGCGCGGGAATACGGGCGAGCGTGCGGACAGTAGGTGAGGAATGACGGATGAGGTGAGCCGCACGTTGTCCGGTTTCGTAGAAGTCTTGGTGGGGGAACGTGCGATACGCGGTGAGCGCGTCGATGTGCGCCAACATCAACGGGGTAACATTGGCGTGCAGGTCCAGTGAAAGAATGATTCGTCCCGTGAAACCGATTTCGTGACGGACGAGAGAGAGTAGATCCCCTTCAACATCGTCGACTCCGGCCGCACAGACCGCGCCATGCAGATGAAGGATCAGGGTATCGGCAGGGAGCGCGCGGCGGAGGCAATCGGCGAATGTCGTGCGAATGGTTTGGTGGCAGTCGTGGCTCAGGCGTCCTCCGGGAGTGCCACAAATGGCGACAAAGCAGGGATCGGTGGTGTCCGCGGTCAGCGCCAAGGTATCGAGACTGCCGGCGAGTTGAGCGCGGCTGGAACGGGCCCATCGCCGGATAGCGGAGGACTCGGTCACCAGATGCCGTGGCGGGTAAAACAATCGATGTCCGCCTCCTGCGAATTGAAGGTATTGCTTTCGTAGATGAACTGCGCGAGCGCGACCTTCACGCGGAAGGTTGATGGTCGGTCTTACCAAAAATCGGTTCCATCAAACCCTTCAGGTAGCCGATGGCGAAGATGTGTCCCGGCAGGCCGTAACCATGGCCCGTGGTGGATTCAATGGCGAGGAAGGGCACGTGGTCCACCCGGATGAATCCATCGTAACCAATATCACGATACGTCTGAAACATGCTTACCGCATCGGTGGGGCCGTTGTCGGGAAACGTCTCGTGGAAGTCCTCCAAGGTGCCGGCGACGTCGCGAAAATGAGCGAAGTGAATTCGGTCGCCAAAATGGCGGATGGTCGCGTTGATATCAACGCCGAGTTCGGCGAAGCACCCTTGGCAAAACGTCAGGCCATTGACGGGGCTGGGGTGCATGCTGAAGAGACGGTCGTAGTTGGCCACACTCCGCATGATGCGGGCGAGATTCCACATCGGGGAAAGCGGGGGATCGTCCGGGTGCATGGCGAGATTCACCTCGGCGGCTTCGGCCGCAGGGATGATGCGTTGGAGAAAGTAATCGAGGTTGTCCCACATCTGCTCGTCGGAGACGACGCCTTCGGCGGTGAGTCGATCGTTGTCGAATTCGGAAAGCTTGAAGCTGCTGGTGCGGGCTCCGCCCCGTTCGGGGGTTTCGAAAGATGTCCGCATGACCATCGCATCCGCAGTGACCTGCGGCATGAAGTTGTAGCACAAGGTATGGATGCCGAGTTCGCCCATGAGACCGAGCGCGCGTTGATAGGCGGCGATCTGGGCATCGCGACCCTCCTTGCCCATCACAATCAAGTCGATGGGCGGACCGCCTTCGACGATGGAAAGTTGCAGGCCGTTGCGTTCCGCTTTGTCTTTGGCGGCTTGCAGCCCCGCACGGTCTGTAGGCATACCCTCCATCCGATAGTAGCACTGGTGGCGCACGCCGATTTGGGCGAGCGTGCGGAGATTCGTATCGGTATCAGGTTTGGCGACGGCGGCGATTTTCATGCGTGGGAGTGACGAGGTCGACTGGGGCGCCGGTGAACAGACAAACTTTAGGGTGGGGCCGAACCCGGTGAGTTTAGCCGATCGCGCCTATTTTTGGCTGCGCCCGAGGCTGAAGGATAGCGTGAACATCGCAATGCTCATAATGATGGGGCCCACGGCAGACAGAATCGATGGATTGCCATCATTGTTGAAGTGCATCGCCAGCATGATCCCGGCGAAGACCAGAAACATGGCACCGAGAATGCGAAAAACGAGAGCAGGACCTTTTTTCATGGCAGGAGATATTGGGGGGGGAGAAGCGGGGAACTGAACGAGATAAGTGGATGAATGCAACGCGGGGATTGCTTGGAATGGTCGGAATAATCAGCTTCGTCGGCTATGTTGAAAGTTCTCGGATGGTTGACGAATGCGTTTCCGGTTTGGGTGGTGGTGTTATGCGGCTTCGCGTTGGTGGAACCGCAGTGGTTCACTTGGTTCAGTGGCCCGTGGATCGTGTGGGGTTTGGCCATCATCATGTTGGGGATGGGCGTGACGTTGACGCCGAAAGATTTTGCGGGCGTGGTGCGTATGCCCAAACCCGTGGCGGTGGGATTCGTGGCGCAATACACGATCATGCCGGCGCTCGGCTGGGGGATCGGTTTGGCGTTGGGGCTGCCGACGGAATATGCCGTGGGACTAGTCTTGGTGGCGTGTTGTCCGGGCGGAACGGCGTCCAACGTCGTGGCCTTTATCGCCAAAGCCGACGTGTGTTTGTCGGTGGTCATGACCGCGTGTTCAACCTTGGCGGCCGTGGTGATGACGCCCCTTTTGACCACGACGTTAGTGGGGACCCGAGTGGCGGTCGATGCGTGGGGATTGTTTCAGAGCACCCTGCAGGTGGTCATCATTCCGGTGGTGTTGGGGGTAGGGCTTAATCGGATGTTTCCGAAAGCAGTGAAGGCAGTGTTGCCGATCGCTCCTTTGGTCTCGGTGCTGGCGATTGCCATGATCTGCGCGAGTATCATCGGACAGCGGGCGGAAGAAGTGAAGGCGAGCGTTGGAACGCTCTTACTCGCGGTGGCGTTGTTACACACCGGCGGTTTCGGTTTGGGTTACGGCCTCACGCGGCTGCTCAAACTTCCGATCAAGAGTGCCCGCACCGTGGCGATCGAAGTAGGGATGCAAAACTCGGGCTTGGGCGTGGTGCTGGCCAACAAACACTTTGCGAATCCGGTGACCGGCATCGCGCTCGCAGCCGTGCCCTGCGCGATCTCTGCGGTGATGCATTCCGTGATCGGAAGTATCTGCGCGGGGTATTGGCGCTGGAAGGACGGGCGAGGGTTGCCTGCGGAGTAGTTTTTAAACCACGAATCCCGCAGGGCGGGACGAATTGCTTCGTCTACCGACTACGCGACGCGGAATCAGCCTCCATGCCGGGAGTCTGAAGACGGGGACTTTTGTTATAAGATCTCAGGGGGGCGTTTAGATGGGTCGGGAGTTGTCAGGACCGGACGAGGCCGTCAGGTTGCCGAAATGAAGACTATGGGTGACGAAGTGACGACGTTGGGGGAAATTAAAGCGCGGGTGTTGACGTTTGCGCAAGAGCGGGAGTGGGAACAGTTTCATGCGCCGAAGAATTTGAGCATGGCGTTGGCCGCCGAGGCCGGGGAATTGATGGAACACTTTTTGTGGTGCGATCCGGATGCGTCGCGAGAGGTCGTTAACCATCCGATCAAGCGCCAGCAGATTGAGGAGGAACTGGCAGATGTAGTGATCTACGCGATCCAGTTTGCCAACATGGCCGGAATGGATTTGGCAGCGATAATCGAAAGCAAGATGGCGGCCAATGCCGCGAAGTATCCGGTGGAAAAATCCAAAGGCCGGTCCGACAAATATACCGAATTGTGACGGGAAATCAGGGCGAGTGAGCTTCATCCTCGGCGAGTGCTTCTTCGACGCTGAGTTCAGGGCTATCGTCCTCCAACATCTGGTAGCGTTCCTCGTTGGAGGGATGCGTGCTGAGGTAGCTGTAGCGGGATGCCGCGCCGGGCATGAGGCTTTCCAGTTTCCGCAAGGCATCGGCGAGGAGCTTGGGCTCGTAGTCGGTTTCGGTAAGACGAGCTTTGGCAAAAAGATCAGCTTCCCGTTCGAAGTCGCGGGAGTAGCCGGATTGCACGAGCGAGATTGGTAGCGTGCCGGCGAACGAAGTGAGAATAGAAAGATCGCCGGTCGCTGCCGCGATGAGGAGAAGTGAAGTCGACCCCAGCAAGATTTGTTGTTCGGCGTGACGGGATTGCGCGTGACCGATTTCGTGAGCGAGCACGGCGGTAATCTCGTCATTGGAGAGAGTCTGCGCCAGCATGTCGGTCACCAAAATAACATTGCCCGGGAGAGCAAAGGCGTTGGGCAGCGTGCCCATGTTGCGGAACTCCAGCGTCGGCTTGGATTCGCCCGGGAGGATCAGATGGTCCAAGCGGGAGGTGATCTCTTGGCGTCGGCTTGCACTCATACCCGACGGTGCGGTGAAGGCGTCAAGTGAAGCCAATGCCGCGTCGCCCAACCTGGATTCGGCTTCGGTGGGCAGTTTGGCCGCGACTTTTTGGGCGAGGGCGGGCAGTCCAAATTTGAAGGCGGCAGCCAGTAACCCGACCACCAATACCGTCGCCACGGCCGCGAACGGGGCGTGTCCTTCCAGCGTGTGGATAAGCGCGGCGAAGCGCTGCTGCATGGGGGGCTGGCCAGTGACCTGCGCGGCGACGAAATCGGGCGACTCGAGTGAACTGCCGTCTTCGAAGATCAACAATCGGGGGACATTCGCCAGAGGATCGCTTATTTGCGTCGTGGGGTGCGGGAAGGATGCGACCAATTCGCCGCGCTCATCGTGAATCAGCCAGTTGTCACCTTCGGCGGTGAACGTTACGGGCCGCGTTGCCGTTGATCGGCCGTCGGCGTATATCCCGCTAAAAATGGCGGCGTCTGCGCTCATAGTCCGAAGTCTAGACCGGCAAATTCGGCCGCCGAATCACCGACCGCACTCCCACTGATATTGCCCATGGCGTGGATCTTGGAAAGCGCATCCGGCTCGGTAATTTCCAGCGAGAGACTGGCCAGAGCGTAGCGAGTGGAACGAATGGTGGCCCAAGGCAGCGCGAGTCCGCAGGTGCCGATGATGGCGAGAAGGTTGAGCCATTGCAGGCGCATCCACTGCCCGGGGTTCATGTTGGCCACGAAGCGATGATCGTCGAGGTGCGTGTGGTTCCAACAGTGATTGAATACGCGGGGAAAGGTGTAGTGGCGCCCGGTGAAGAAGGCCGCGCCATACAACACCACGGTGAGCCCCACGATAATCGTTTGGTCGAGCGGCACCCCGTCGCGCATGTGAGTGAAAAGTGTGATGGTGGCTCCGAGCAGGGCGGCCCCGGCGAATACGATCAGTCCCCCGAAAATCACCGCGCGATAGAAGGGACCATTCCTGCCGGTGAAACGGAAAAACGCGTCGCCATAGCGGTGATTTTTGATCGTGAACGCCTGCTTCCGCCTCAGCCACGCCGGGTAATACCAGCCGGCGGTGAATACGATCAGGATGGGGAGACACAGGTAGATGATCGTGGCTTCGGTGAGGCCGGATCCGAACCGCAATCGCATGCCCCGATAAAGGGTCTGATGGGCGTTGAATGCGAGTG
>CAXBOL010000239.1:0-7136 GCA_963977295.1 uncultured Opitutaceae bacterium | reverse complement strand
CCTGAAGTCGGCCGACTGGATCATCGAAGTCGGACCGGAAGCCGGCGCCGCCGGGGGTCGCATCGTGGCCGAAGGCCCTCCTGACGCCCTCGCCGATTCCGCCACCGCCACCGCCCCTTACCTGAAATCAGCCCTCCGCGACCCGGTCGAGGCCGCCCCGGAAGTTTGTCCTCCATTAAGTGATAAACTTCCGTTAGTCGCTGCTGAAGATCAAATTACCTTCGCTCGTCGGTCGGCCAATTTGGAGATTGTGGGCGCCCGAGAAAACAACCTTAAAAACCTCTCCCTCTCCCTGCCGCAGAAACAACTCATCGTCGTTACCGGCGTCTCGGGTTCTGGCAAGTCAACCCTGGCCTTCGATATCGTCTTCGCCGAGGGCCAACGCCGATTCATGGAGTCGATGTCGGCCTATGCCCGCCAATTTGTGGAGCAACTGCCGCGGCCTGCAATCGATCATCTCAGCGGCATCCCTCCTACGGTCGCCATTGAACAGCGGGTGACCCGGGGCTCTCGCAAATCCACCGTCGCGACCATTACCGAGGTCGCCCAATACTTGCGCCTGCTCTATGCCCGAGTCGGCATGCAACACCACCCCGACACGGATCGTCCGGTGCAACCGTTGAGTCCGGCCCAACTCCGGCAACTGCTGGCCCGGGTCCTCCGCTCCCCCAAGGCCAAAAAGGCCAAACACCTCTACCTCTGCGCTCCCCTCGTCCGCGGCCGCAAGGGTCATCACGAGCCGATCGCGAAATGGATCGAACGCCAAGGTTACGAACTCATGCGAGCCGATGGCCGCGTCTTCCCCGTGGCGGCCTTCACCAAACTGGACCGCTATCGGGAACACGATGTCGAGGTCGTCGTCGCCGATCTCAAAGATGACTCATCACCCAAAGCCTCCCACGAAGCGCTCCAACTCGCGCTCCGCCTCGGCCACGGCGGCTGTTTCTTACTCACTCCTGCGGGCGACGTGCTCTCATGGTTTTCGACTACCCGCACCGACCTCGAATCGGGCGAGTCGTTTCCCGAGCTGGACCCCAAGCACTTCTCCCACAATTCGCCTCGCGGGTGGTGTCCCGCTTGCCGGGGACACGGGCGAATTTTTGGCTGGATGTTGAAACCAAAAGAGGACGGCGACCTGTCCCCCGAAGTTGCCGACATCGCGGCCGATCTGGGCGAGATGGACGATCACGATTCGAAACCTTGCCCCGAATGCCAAGGTCGCCGACTCAACCGAATTTCCCGCGCCGTGAAACTGCCCTTCCTCGGCCGCAAGTCGGCGCTCTCGCTACCTGATTTACTCAGCGGGACCGCCTCGGAACTACTCACCAACCTGCGTCACATGCGGGTGGATACACGGGGCGAACTGATCTTGCGCGACATTCTACCCCAAATCGAAGAACGCCTGAAATTCCTCGATCACGTTGGCCTCGGTTATCTTTCCCTCGACCGTCCCACCTCCACTCTCTCCGGCGGCGAAGCCCAACGAATTCGGCTGGCCTCCCAACTCGGCACCAATCTCGCCGGGGTGCTTTACGTGTTGGATGAACCGAGTATCGGCCTGCATGCCCGGGATAATGATCGACTGATCGAAACCCTCGAAAAACTCCGCGACAAAGGCAACTCCCTGCTGGTGGTCGAACACGACGATGAACTTATGCTGCACGCGGACCTGATCGTCGATCTGGGGCCGGGGGCAGGAGTGCACGGTGGGGAGCTCCTCGCCTATGGCACACCGGCGGAAATTCAAGCCAGCGACCGCTCACTCACGGGCGTGTTTCTCGCCAAAGGCATCGCCCATCCCTCGCGAGGCAGCTATCGGCCCATCCCGGTGGCTAAGAAAGTCAAGTCGGCAGACTGGCTCGAATTGACGGACGTGAAATTCCGCAATCTTAAAGGCTTTGATCTGCGCCTGCCTCTGGGCCGTCTCATCATGGCCATTGGCCCGAGTGGCGCCGGTAAATCCACCTTGTTCCGCGACGTGCTGCATCCGGCCGTCGCCGCTGCGATTAAAGGGAAAAAATCTCGGCTCACCGGCAAGGCGGTGCTCAAAACCGGAGCCATCGCCACCGATTTTGAAGCCGTCGCGGAAGCCCCCTTTGGCGAACTTCGAGGCGCGATCCCCTTTAAAACTGTGATCGAAGTCGACCAGTCGCCCATCGGCAAAACGCCGCGCTCCACCCCTGCCACCTATCTGGGCATCTTCGACCTGATTCGGCAGTTTTTTGCGTCACTACCCGAGTCCAAAATCCGCGGATACAACGCCGGCCGATTCTCGTTCAATACTGCCGGTGGACGCTGCGAAACCTGCTCCGGCGGCGGACGAATCAAACTCGAAATGGCGTTCATGCCCGACACATTTCTCCCCTGCGACGATTGTGGAGGCTCGCGCTATGGTCCCGAGCTGGCCGACATCACTTGGAATGGCCGTTCAATCGGACAAGTGCTGCAGCTCACCTTCGACGAGGCGGCGGAGTTCTTCTCCTTCCACAGTCAGCTCGGGGCGATCTGCCAATTGATGGTCGATTGCGGCCTGGGCTATCTGTCACTCGGCCAAAGTTCCCCGTCGCTGTCCGGAGGAGAAGCCCAACGCCTGAAACTCGTCGCCGAACTCGCGCGCGGACTGGCCTCTTACACCGAGCGCACCCGGGGCACGTTGCCGCAAAATCTTTACCTGCTGGAAGAGCCGACCATCGGCTTGCACCTCAGCGACTGCGAAAAACTGATCCGCCTACTGCACAGTTTGGTCGACCAGGGGCACACCGTGATCGTGATCGAACACCATCTCGATTTGATCGCAGAGGCTGACTACGTTGTCGAGTTGGGTCCCGTGGGCGGACCCGACGGCGGTCAGTTAATTTACCAAGGGGCGCTCGCCGGGTTGCTCAAACGCAAGCGATCTCCCACCGCCCCCTACCTCCAGGCAAAACTCGATGCTTACACCAAAGCTCCTGAGGTGATGGACTATCCACCGAAGATGAAAAAAAGAACGAAATGACTGGTGCGCCTATAATTGCGACCCGCTCCACTCCCTCTGTTTAATCTCAAGAAATTTGAAGTCAAAACCGACGAGGATGCCGGGCGTAAAGCCCAACCCACAAATAAGTTATACCAACGTCTTTTGAGAAACAGACTTTAGAGCCATTTGTTCTGAGGTAGGGCGTGACCGCCCTCCGTCGTCCCGCTAAGCAGGGACTTTGGAGGACACGCTGGGCGCGCCGCAGGCTGAAGACTCCATTACAACTCCGTCGCCACGCCACTGCGGACGGCCCGGCGGTCCGTCCCTACTTTTCTATGGTCCAAATCATTCAAGACGTTAGTATAAATCACCATAATGTGGGTCGGGCTTTACGCCCGATATCCGGCGCCTTGCCTCCGAACACCAAAGAAAGTTCAGAGTGTAGCCGGCAGGCAATATGGGTTGCCGACCGTAGCTTACGCAATGAAGCACCGCCTTGCCTCACCTAAACTCAGTGCGCGAGTGCGCCCAGGACCGCGGTGCGGAGCTGGGCGATATTGACCGGTTTGATGAGATAACCACTCAAGTTGGCTAGCGTCTGCGCCCGAGAAATTAGATCCGGATTGAGATAACCGGTCATCAGGAGGCGTTTCATTCTGGGGAAGTGCGTGTTGCACCGCATCAAAAAATCGAGACCGGTTTCGCCAGGCATCAAATGATCGGCCAAGACCAAATCGAACTTCTGCATCCCCAATTGCACGTCGGCCTCAGAGGTATTTTGCGCTGTTTCGACGTCGACAAAACCCTCCAACGCCTCCCGCACGAACTCCGCTAATGCCTGCTCATCGTCGACGACGAGCATCGAGGGAAGATTGGCTGCGGCATCGTCAGAGGAGGAATCGGGCACGAAGTGGTAGCGTTATTTGAGCGATTGATTGTGCAACTTGACCGCATCAGCCGTCACTTTGAACAACTCGGCCAGCGAGACCGGCTTCAACAGATAGCGAAACAGCGCGGCCTCATTCACACTTCGGAGCAACATCTCGGGCTTCATGTAACCCGTCACCAAAATGCGTTGCATGTGGGGATATTCTTCCCGAGCGCGAACGAGAAAACTCATCCCATTGCCCCCGGGCATGAGGTGGTCCGCAATTACCACCTTAAAGCTCTTCTTACGTAAGATGAACTCGGCCTCACGCACGGAGTTGGCGGTGGTGCATTCGAACATCGGCGACAACGCCGATACGAAAACATCGAGCAACGCCGCCTCGTCATCGACCAACAGGATCGGATCGAGGGGAGCTGGGGCATCAACAGGCTTGGACTCGGAGGAGGACATCGATAGAGAAACCTGAAACCTTCGAAGCCATTGGCAAACTCAATTCCGTAGCGACGCCTTTTGACATTTTTTTGTTTTGCCAGTCGGCCGTTATGATCGAACTCTCAGTGTTCCAAAAGCATGGACAATTCTGATCTTCACGCAGCACTCAGAAATGGCTCCCTCTCAGCCGAGGAGTTGCGGAAAATCACCGTCGCCCAACTACTCGCTCGCAACGCGTCCGGGAACTCGCTGATGCATGCCGTCGCACGCTACGAACGTTTGCAGGACCTACCTCCCGAATTCCTGACTGCGAAAAATTTTCTCCTGCGCAACGATTCCGGTTACACCCCTCTCCATCACGCGGCGGGAGGGTCGCGGTTAAAGGACGTTCCGGTCGCCATCCTCACTCGTGAAAATCTCCTGGCTCGCAGCAACAGCGGTTACACCGTATTCCACGTCGCCGCCGCGCACGGTAACCTCGGCGACCTCCCCCCCGCGTTGGTTTCGTTGGAAATGATGCTGCTGACCAACGATCTCGGCCAAAATCTCCTGCACGAGGCCGCCGAACAAGGCACCCTCGATCGTCTGCCCCCCGATTTTCTTAAACCCAGCCTGCTCGCAGCCGCCAATGCCAGTGGCGAAACTGTCCTGCACATTGCCGCCCTAAACGGACACTTGGATCAAGTTCCTCCGGCGGCGATTGATAACAAAATGCTCCGGCATAAGACACGCTCGGGGGATACCGTCTTCCACGCCGCGGCCATCTCGGGCCATCTCAATCAAATCCCCCCGCAATTCTTGGTGCACGACAACCTCGTCGTCGCCTGCAAGTCCGGCTTCACCCCCATTCACGCTGCAGCCGAAACGGGCCAACTCCGGTTTATCCCAGCCGAAAATTTCACCCCCGATTTGCTGACCCATCGCAACGATCATGGCGATACCCCCCTCCACGCCGCCGCCTATGAGGGCCACATTGATCAGATCCCTGCCCGCATGCTCACCGACGAAATCCTCCAAGTCAGAAACTACAACGGCGTGAGCGTGCTCCGCACCCTCGTCAACCGAGGCTTCACCGACCAACTTCCGGAGCAATTACGACCCAAACCCATCAGCGCACTCCGCCGCACCCTCACCAAACTCGGGCTCAGTAGACCGCCCATGTGACGTTTGCGGTTGGCCGTAGTGCCCGCAAAATTCACAACCGGCATTACGAAATGTATCATCCCCGGGGGCTGGGTGCCTCTTTGGACTTCCCTCATTATGGCGGATGCTTTTAGTTCGCTGATGCGCTGTGTCCGAAGAACACTGCCAATTTAAAAATCTGTTATGAATACCACGATCACTGCTATCACCGCCCGCGAAATTATTGATTCCCGCGGCAATCCGACCGTTGAGGTCGACGTCAAACTCGCCGACGGCACCGTCGGCCGCGCCGCCGTTCCTTCCGGAGCCTCCACCGGCGAGCACGAAGCTCACGAGCTCCGCGACGGCGATGTCAAAGGCCTCCGCGGCGCCAAGGCCAAAGCCGCCAAGGCTCGCTACCTCGGCAAGGGCGTGCTGACCGCAGTCGGCAACGTCAAAGGCGTAATCGCTCCCGCCTTGGTCGGCTTCGATGCCTGTGACCAAGTCGGTGTCGACACCACCATGTTCAAGCTCGATGGCACCAAGAACAAATCGAACCTCGGCGCCAATGCCGTGCTCGGCGTGTCTCTCGCTACCGCGCACGCCGCGGCCAACAGCCTGCGTCAGCCTCTCTACAAATACCTCGGCGGTCCGAACGCCAAAGTGCTGCCCGTGCCGATGATGAACATCATGAATGGCGGCGCCCACTCCGACGCTCCGATCGACTTCCAGGAATTCATGATTCGTCCCGTGAATTTCAATAGCTTCGCCGAGGCGCTCCGTGCCGGGGCCGAAGTGTTCCACGCCCTCAAGAAGGTGCTCAAGGCCAAGGGTCTGTCCACCGCCGTCGGTGACGAAGGTGGTTTCGCGCCCAACCTCGCATCCACCACCGATGCCCTCGACGCCATCGCCGCGGCCGTCAAAGCCGCCGGTTACAAGCTCGGCAAGGACATCATGCTCGCTCTCGACGTGGCCTCCTCCGAGTTCTACGACAAGGCGAAGAAGAAATACGTCTTCAAGAAGTCCTCCGGTCAGGAGTTCTCCGGTGATGAATTCGTGGCCTACTACAAGGACCTCGTCGCGAAATACCCGATCGACTCCATCGAAGACGGTTGCGACGAAAACGACTGGGCCACGTGGAAGAAACTCACCGACGCCTTGGGCGACAAGGTGCAGCTGGTCGGCGACGACCTCTTCGTCACCAATGTCGACTTCCTCAAAAAGGGTATCGCGACCGGCACCGCCAACTCGATCCTCGTCAAGGTCAACCAAATCGGTTCCCTCACCGAGACTCTCGACGCCGTCGAACTCGCGCACAAAAACAACTACACCGCCGTCATCTCCCACCGCTCCGGTGAGACCGAAGACGTCACCATCGCCGACATCGCCGTCGCGACCAACGCGGGCCAAATCAAGACCGGTTCCGCCTCCCGCAGCGATCGCGTGGCCAAATACAACCAGCTCCTTCGGATCGAAGAGGAGCTCGGTGCCTCGGCCGTTTACGCGGGTCGGTTGTAAGCCACCTAGACGATTCCATCATCAATCTCAGCCGGGCCTTGCAAGGCCCGGCTTTTTTTTGCCCGGCCGGGCAAAAGTCTGCAACTAATGCCGCCCTGCCGGGTTATCCCCTTATCATGACTCGAAACTTCCTGCTCATCCCGCTCCTCGTTGCCTCGACCTCCCTCACGTTTGCCAATGTGCAACGGACCCTGGAAAAATCCTTCACCATCCGCCCCG
>CAXBOL010000238.1:0-7162 GCA_963977295.1 uncultured Opitutaceae bacterium | reverse complement strand
GTCAGACAAGTCTGCAAGTTTCACCAAAGGGTTTCGGAAATGTAGGAGCCGTGCTTGCACGCGATGAACGTGGGAGGTTGGCTTCGTTCCCCCCGAAAGAACTTGGAAAACCAGTTGCCACAAAAAAGCACAAAAAACCGACCCTCTTAGTGCCTTTTAGAGTATCTTTGTGGCCATTTCAGACATTCCTCCTGCTCCGTTTTTCCCCCGAAATTTCCTGGTAAACCGGGCCTGACGCTCCGCCAAATCTGATTGCTTCACCCGAATAGAATTAGTTTCCGACAAGTGAAACTGGGGTAAATCGCCAAGGTTGACCTTAAGGTGACCCTGGCGTAGGGATTCGACGGGTTTCATTGGCCCTTACCCCCCATGAAACGGTTTCGGATTCTACCTTTCTTTCTTGTGTCCGCGTTGGCTTCCCCGGCCTTAACGTTCGACTTGGAATGGCTTATCGCGACCGGTTCCTGGAATTCTCCCCCCAACTGGACGCCGAATGGTCTGCCGAGCAGCACCGATAGTGTCACCATCGACCCCCTCGACGGATTCTCCGCGACTGTTTCGATATCGAGTGGAGCCACCGCCCACAATTTGACCATCGGTTCGAACGACACCGTCACGATTGCCAATAACCAAACTCTGACCTTGGACGCGACCGGAAGCGACTCCGCGCTGGTAATCAACAACGGCGCCTCACTCGCCTTGAACTCGGTTGGCAACGGCACTCGTCTGCTCATCAACGATGGCACTCTCACCATCAGCGGAAATGGCTCCATTAATCTCAGCTCCAACGCCGCCAACCAACTCACCGGAACAAATGTCACGGACTCCCTGGTCAATCAGTCCACTATTCAGGGTGCCGGCGCGGTCGGTGGTAACAGTCTGATCATCGAAAATCAGGGCACCATCACCGCGCTGTATTCCACCCCCTTGATTCTCGACCCTTCGTCTGGTTCCATCTTGGAAAATAGCGGAATGCTCCAAGCGGCTTCCGGCGGCGTCCTGCGACTGAATTCCGACACCGTCGCAAATTTGTCGGGGACCATTCACGCCGCGAGTGGAGGTCTGGTCGAGTTGGTCGGAGTGACGGTTCAAGGCGGCGTCCTCAGTTCCGTCGGCACCGGCAAGATACAGGCGACCAACTCCAGCACGATTTCCTCCGGCGTCACCCTCACCACCGGCTCCACGCTCAACCTGCCAAACAACCACACCCTCAATCTCGCCGACACTTTCGATCTTGACGGCACCTTGACCCTCAGCTCGATCGGCAACGGCACAGACCTTGTCGGCAGTTCCTCCACCACAACGATAGCCGGCAGCGGTAAAATCTCGCTGAGCAACAATACCGGCAATCGTATCTTCAGCAGCGCCGGGACGGGACTTGTGATCAACCAAACCACCATCGAGGGCGCGGGCCAAATTGGCGCCAATGTCGGATCATTCCAAAATGAAGCCACCATCCGTGCCCTCTATGCGAACAGCCTGACTCTGGATCCCGGCCCCACCGGCTCCTTCGTCAACACGGGCCAATTGATCGCCGACACTGGCGGTTTTCTCAACCTTTCCGCCGGAGATTTCACCAACACTAGTGGCCAAATCATCGTTCAGGATGGAGGCAGGGTCGGCCTTGCGGGCAACGTCGTGCTGACGGGAGGCACCCTGAGTTCCTCCGGCACGGGTTATTTCGACAACGCGTCCGGCAATACCCTCGACGGTGTCTCACTCCTGACGGGCACCGATCTCCGCCTGCGCAACACCTCGTCACTTCGTCTCTCCGGGAGTCTCGGTAATGCGGGCACGATTTCCCTCAATTCCGTCGGCAACGCCACCGATCTGATCATCGAGTCCGCATTCCTGACCCTCGACGGCGGCGGGGTGATTTCTCTCTCCACCAACACCGCCAACCGCATCTACGGTGCCCTCGAGGCCAACCACCTGACCAATGTAGACAACACCCTTCGTGGCTCCGGTCAGATTGGGGCCAATCAACTTACCTTCACCAATCAGGGCACCGTCGAAGCCAATCTGGCCGGATCTACCCTCACGCTCGACCCTGCCAGCACCCCTTTCGCCAACCTCGGCACGTTTCGGGCCGTCAATGGCGGCATTCTGGTCCTATCCGACGGCGGATTCGACAACACCAGCGGCACGATCCAAGCCCAATCCGGCTCGACCGTTCGCCTCAGTTCCGCGTCGGTCACCCAGGGCACTATCGATATCGGCCCCAACGCGAAACTCGAACTCGCCAGTTCCTCCTTCGATCAAGGCAACACGACCACCGCGACTGGCTCGGATCTCCGCACCACTGGGGGCACCAGCACGCTGGGGGGCACCTTTAATCTAAACCCCGGAGCCACCTTTTCGGTGAACAACAATTCCGCCCTCAAGTTGCTCGCCACCGGAACCTACACCCTCGACGGCACGATGACCTTAAACTCGGTGGGCAACGCCACCGATCTCATCATCTCGGGAGGCGACACGTCCGTAAGGGGTGTCGGCAAGATCGTCCTCAACAACCAGAGTAACAATCGCATTTATGGTCTCGACGGGTCCGACCGCCTCATCCTCGACGGAATCAATCTGGAGGGTGGGGGAGTGCTCGGGTTGGATCTTCTCGGATTCGTTAATCAAGGCGTGATCACAGCCAACGATTCCACCGCCCTGACCATCGATCCGTCCGCACTGGGATTCACCAACTCAGGCACCCTTCGAGCGAATAACAACGGCACCCTCAACCTGACCAACGGTTCTTTCGACCACACCGGCGGGTTCGTCGACGCCGCGGCCGGGGCCGTCGTGCAATTTTCCGGCACGTCTTCTACCGCGGGCACGCTCCAAGGCACCGGAACTCTCCGAACCAGCGGCTCCAACTCCTTTGCGGATCTCACTCTCGACGCCGCCACCACCCTCAACCTTGCCAATAACACTGCGACCACGTTCACCGGCACCCTGCAGAATTCCGGTAAGCTCAGCCTGACCTCGATCGGCAACTTAACCGACTTCATCGTCGGGACTGGTGGTCTCACCCTTTCCGGCGGCGGCGAGATTCAACTCGGCGCCAATTCCGCCAACCGCCTCTACGGCCAAACCGCCTCCATCACGCTCACCAATACCGACAACACCCTCCACGGCGCTGGTCAAATCGGAGTGGATCAACTGGTCCTTCACAATCAGTCCGTCCTCCAAGCCGACCTAAATGGTCAAACCCTCACGGTCGATCTGGCCGATCCCGGATTGACCAATTCCGGCACCCTTCTCGCCACCAACGGCGGCACGCTGCTCCTCCTGAATTCGACTATCGAAAATCAAACCGACGGCTTACTCCGAGCCGACTCCGGCGCATCGCTTCACTTTTCCGGCGTCACCCTCAACCAAGGACACGTAACCGGCACCGGCTCCATCCGCACCACCGGGAATAATACGTTTGCTGATCTCATCCTCGACGCAGCTTCAACCCTCCAGCTCGACAACAACACGTCCCAGACCTTCGCGGGCACGATCCTCAACTCCGGCACCATCGAGCTCAAATCGATCGGCAACGACACCAACTTCATCGCCGACTCCACCGGACTGGCGCTCACCGGTGGCGGCACCATCCGGCTCAATTCCAACTTTTCCAACCGGATCTACGGCGCCACCGCCACCGCCACGCTCACCAATACCGACCAAACCCTCGCCGGTTTTGGCCAAATCGGGGTCAACCAACTCGACCTCAACAATCAATCCACCATCACCGCCGACGTTTCCGGTCAAACCCTTCGCCTCGATACCAGCAACGGCCTGACAAACTCCGGTCAACTCAAAGCCGAAAACGGCGGCACGCTCGAAATCTCCAACTCCTCCGTTACGAATGCATCCGGTCTCCTCACCGCCGATTCGACGTCAACGTTGCTCCTCTCCGGCAGCACGATTACCGGAGGCACCGTCGATGGACCCATCACCATCGGCAGCGCTGCCGTCACGTTTGATTCCCTCAATATCAACTCTGGCACGCGAGTCACACTAGCCAATAATCGCACCCTCAACCTCCAAGGCCCGATCGAAAACCAAGGCACCTTCGCCGTTTCGAGCATCGGCAACCCCACCAACCTCATCATCGGCGCAGGCGGCGCTCAACTCAGCGGCAGCAACGGCGTGATCGAACTGGGTAGTTCGCAAACTCGACTCTACGGGGCCAATAGCTCCACCAACCTCACCCTCGGGACTGGGCAGACCGTTCGCGGCGCCGGTCAGTTAGGCGTCAATCAACTCGAACTCACTCAGTTGGGCACGATCGAAGCCAATGCCTCCTCCGCCCTTGTCGTCGATCTGACTTCCGCCCTAACCAACCAAGGCACCATTTCGGCGCTGGGTTCTGGCGGTATCCAAGTGCAAGACCCCCTGATCAATCAGGGCGATCTCAACATCGCCAACGGCAGTCAACTCACTGTCGTGGCTCAACCTTTCACCCAACTCTCCGGGCTAACCGAAATCCAAGGTGGTTCCCTCACCGCGTCATCCTTGCAGATCAATGGCGGGGACCTCCAAGGCCGCGGCACGATCACGGGGTCGACCACTTTCACGAGCGCCAACCTCACTCCGCACGCCGGTCTGCTCGCCTTCAGCTCCTCCCTCACGTTCGATAGCACGACCACCCTTCGCATCGAAATTTCCGGCACCAATGCGGCGTCCGACTACGGCAACCTGTCCGCCACCGATATCTTTCTCGATGGCCACCTGTTTGTTCGCTTCGGCGGTGGGTTCGAAAACTCCATTTTAATCTCAGACACCTTCGCCATCATGGCGGCCTCCAACCCCCTGACAGGCGTCTTTCAAAATATCACTCCGGGCGCACGCCTGCCGACAGCCGATGGACTCGGCTCATTTGCCGTCAACTACGATACGCTTGGCGTCACCCTCTCGGATTTCCAACCCGTTCCCGAGCCGTCCACGGCGACGCTGCTCCTGACCGGACTGGGTTTCCTGCTCTGGCCACGACGGCGGCGGCAAGCAAACCAACGCTAGGGCCTGCCTGGGAAATATAATACCAAGAGCTCTTCGACTTTAGATTTTACAGAAGGCAAGAAAGGGAACAAAGAAATACAGAAGATAATACTGTAAAACAACTTAGTTTACTTCGCTATCTGCTCAAGAAACTTCAAATGAATGAATGCTTTTAACCATGAATGAACACGAATGGCTTCGCTAACGCTGCGCCCGAGAAAGCGACCTTCTTCGAATTCCAATTTGTTTACCGGATTTCAAACGGAACGGTAGTGACGTTTATTCGTGTCCATTCGTGGTTAAAAAATCCGGTGCTGCTCCCTTCATTCTCATCTCAAGTTTCTTCCCTGTTATGGCCCGGGGTTCCCAGGCCCAGCGCTGGTGACTCGTAATTCCCAGACACTCCCTAGCGGTCGAACAACTCGATTTCGAAAAGGAGCCCCGCATCCGCCGGAATCGGTCCGTAACCCGATTTCCCATACGCCAACTTCGGTGGAATAAGCAGCAGGGCCCGCCCGCCTCGACCCATTTTCATCAATCCCGCCGAGACCCCGGGAATCATTTGCCCGATCCGAGCTTCCGTCGGCTTTTCGGTGCGTTGCACTTCGGTGCCATCCTTGAGCCGCACCTGATAACTAAACGTGACGTAACCTCCGGCCAACGGGCGTGGTCCCGCTCCCTCCTTAAGGTGTTTGATCCCCATTCCAGTTTCAGACCATTCGATGTCCTCCGCCAAAGCTGCGTCGCCAAAGAGGGCCACTCGCTCATCGCGCAATGCCGTCAACGCGGCCTCCTCCGCCACCGCTTGCTCCGCCGCGATTCGCTCGTTGCGCTGATTGGCAAACCACCAAGCCCCGCCGCCTAGTGCGCCTATCAATAAAATCGTAACCAATATTCCCTTCATAATTTTCCTCCTTCGTTCCTGGGCGCCGGCGGTCGGACTTCTTCCATCAATCCAATTAAATTACCGTCCGGATCCCACACGAATCCCATCCATAGATCATGATCGGGCATCGGGGCGACCAACGCTGGCGCCCGTTCATCCGCCGCGCCTCGCCCGACGATGGCCGCGTGCGAGCTCACAATCGCTGTGACCTTGAAATACAACACCGAGTTTTTCCCCACTTCACCATGCCCTTGCGGGGTGGTAAGCATAATCCGAGTTTCACCCGCACGCAGAAAACACAAGTTTGGCCCCGCATCAAATAACGTCTCCAACCCCAGCACGTCCCCGTAAAACGTCTTGGCCAACGCCACATCACTCACCGTGATCGCGATTTGACCAATCTCACTCAGCGAAACTTGGGGTGTTTCTTCGGGCATGGAATGTGCCTAACTGTTTTACGCTTCCACGTCTAGGTTTCCGCTCCTCGTCAGGCCGTAGAGTTTCCAAAAATACGCAATAAATAGTTTATTTACAGATTCTTGCGTTCTTATCGGTTTGGCAGCTTCGCGTTGCAAAGTTTCAGCTTCAATCGAACAACTGGGATCAATTTTAAGTTCGGTCATTTTACTGTCCCGAAATACATCCTGTGGTTGCTAATATCGGCCAATTTTTCCTCGCTGCTTCATGCTAAAAACAACTCTTGGCGCGGCCCTTGTCCTCACCGCGCTGGCGGCTTTCGCCCAAACGTCTCCCACCGCCTATATCGGAGCGAAGATTTTGCCCATCACGGGCGATCCCATCGAAAATGGCGTGCTGGTCGTCCAAGACGGTAAGATCCTCGCCGTGGGCCCCGCAACCCAGACCGCGATTCCCACCGGAGCCACCCAGATCGACGTTTCCGGCAAGGTGCTCATGCCCGGTCTCGTTGACTCCCATTCGCACATCGGGGGATGGCCCGGATTCAGCGCCGACAACTCCGAACCGATTCAGCCCGAGATGCGCGCCCTCGACGGGATCGACTCCCGCGACGCCACGATCCAACGCGCCCAAGCCGGCGGCATCACCACAGCCAATCTCATGCCGGGTTCCGGACATCTCATCAGCGGCCAAACGGTTTACGCCAAACTTCGCGACGTCGGCTCGGTCGACGAAATGTTCATCACGCTCCCCGACGGTCGCATGGCCGGCGGGGTGAAAATGGCCAACGGCACCAATCCCATCAAACAAGCGAGCTACGCCAAGTTCCCCGGCACCCGCGCCAAATCCGCCGCGCTCGTGCGCGAAGCCTTCGTCGCC
>CAXBOL010000237.1:0-7163 GCA_963977295.1 uncultured Opitutaceae bacterium | reverse complement strand
CCAAGCGTAGGACAACTGACTACGGCGTGCGCACCCCCAAAGGGGTGGCTGCGGCGCGTGGCACCAATTATTCTGTGAGCGTGAACGGATTTACCGTCTTGGTCACGGTTTCCGGCGGACAAGTGTCCTTTTTTGTTCCTGAATTGGGTTCCAACCCGATCTCGCTGAATCCTGGTCAGGCGTCCTCGGGAACCTCTGGAACTGCGGATACTTTGGCGGGACCACTCTGGCGAGCGTGGAGGGCAGCGGGGTTTCGGCTCAGACGCTCACCGACGTGATCACGACCGCCGGTGAGGCCTCCGACACCAATGGTGATTCGGGGGTGATCGCAGAAGTAGCCGCAGCAGCGGCGGCGGCTAACCCCTCAACGGCGGAAGCGGTCGTCACCGCGGCGGTCCGGGCAAGCCCGAGTGCAGCGGCATCTGTGGTCACATCCGTGACGGATAGTGTGACGCAGGCCACCGCCCCCACGACGACCTCCACCACGACCAGCGGCACCACAACGACGACCACCACCACCGCCGCCAAACCCACGGCTGCGTCTATCCAATCCACCGCGCAAAGACTCGCCTCGGTCGCAAATAGCGCGGCATCTAGTGTGAATAGCACTGTTACGGTGAATCCGAATTCGGTCACCCAGACCGTGCAGACTACTCAAGCATCAAAGCCCGTTGCGATAACCGTCACGACTAGATCCACTACCGCAGCCCCGGTGTCGACTGGAACGACGACAACCACCACGACCTCTGCACAGAATCAGTCGACGACCACCTCGACCACGGAAACGCCCGTAATCCAAGAAGTTCCCACCGATAACACCGTGGTGACCCGTTTCTCGACTTTCACGATTCGATTGAGCGGTGGGCGATTAGTATCCGTAACGCTGAATGATAGAGATGAGACAGCGACGGTTCGGCTGGTTACCGCAGTGGCGGGGGCGCCAACGACTGAAATTGGAGACGGGGAGTCTACCGCGTTTTCGATCCCGAGTGAAGTTACGGCGGTGGTCGGAGTGGTGAGCGCTGCGCAGCTGGACAATATCGCGACGGGCATTCGCACGGTGTTGCCGGGTCCCACGGTTACGGTGCCCAACAACACGATTACCGTCAGTCCCTCGAGCTGAGCGGATAACTCGATCGTTCGGTTTTTCAGATGAACGCACCCTCGGAGGGGACGTTTTTATTTCACCCATTGCACTTTCGAACTTCATACGGCCAAGCCGGAAGTCGTCGGATAATTTGAGTTCTCTCGGCAAGGCGGGCGCTATTCCAGAAACGAACTTTGCCTAGGCTCGTTGTCCGAAGATTTGGGTTTGGTGTCGCTCGCGAGATGTCGCGGGGGTTTGGACACGCGTTGGGCAACGGCGGCCTCACGGTCGGCGACAACGCGATCACACATGGCGTGGATTTGGAGTCGGAGCCATTTGGAGGTGGCGCTACCTTCTCGGTAGTCGGCTTCGCCGTAATGGTCGATGCGACCGACCTGACGGAGGCGGTCGTTTTGCTCAAACTCACTGGTGGAATCGGGGTTATAAACGGCGTAGGCCTTGCCTCCGCCGGCTTTGACGACGGAAAAACTAGGAATATCGCTGGGGCCATCCGCGATATAGATCATGTTTTGCAGCGGGATGCGGCGGTCTTCGGGTTTGATGTTGGAATTCACATCAATAGCCGCATTTCGATTGGTGCCCTTGTTGATTTCGAAAATCGCTTTGGTTTTGGTCGTGTTGTCGATGACCATGCCGATTTGGGCGATTTCGGCTTCGGCGGAAATCGAGAGTTCGTCCTGTTGCAGGAATCCCGGTTGGAGGGGGTTCTCGACGAATTCACAGGCCCACGTGCCATCGATTTTGCTGGCGGCCGCACTGCCCCGAATCATTTCGGCCAAGCCGGTGCTCACGACGTAGTGTTCCAGCGCGATATCGTGTTTGCGGTATTCCGGCTTTTCCCGGGCAAACTCCCGACTCCGGTCGAAGAAGTCCGGCATCCCGGGATAGAATTTAATTTCCGCGCCGCACTCGCGCAGGATGCGATTGTTTAGGCCCGCCATTTGCCCGGCCAGCACGTAGGTCAACAGGTGGTTCAGATAAGCGATTTCGCTAGAGATATGATAACCGCGTTTCTGGTAGTGGGAACCGAGATTGTTGGTCTCGACCCAGAAATTGGCTTCGTCGACGCCGAAACGACGAAACAAGGGAGCCTGCATGTATTCGGGGATCAACGTCTTGTCGAAGTCCCAGATGCACGCGATGATGTTTTGGGTGAAAAGGGTCGTGGCCATGATAGTAGGGCAGACGGCTGCCGTCGGATTGATGAACGCGCTGCGCCAAGGACCATGCGATAACGTATTTGCTTCGCAATGCGCAAAATCCATGGGTTCGATCTTCCGTTTGGGCGTTAAAGCGTCCTTATTTTTCCACTCTATCGCATGTCCACCATTCCTGATATCGCCCCTTTCCGTCGTCGTTTGGACGAATTGGATGCCCAAATGGCTGATCCGAATCTGTTTAATGATCCGCGTCGGGCGGCCGACGTCTCGCGGGATCAGCAACGGATGGCCCGCCTGGTCGGTGATTACGAAAAACTCAAACAAATCGAGGGTCAGATTGAGGAAGCCCGCGCCATGTTGCGTGACGATCAGGCGGATCCCGAGTTGCGCGAGTTGGCGGAGATGGAGTTGCCCGAAAATGAGGAGGCCCTGGAAAAAATGGAGAAGAAAATCCTCATGGCTATGATCCCGCCCGAGGCCACGGATTCTCGAAATACGGTGTTGGAAATCCGGGCGGGCACCGGCGGCGATGAGGCTGCCCTTTTCGCCGGACAATTATTTCGCGCGTATTCGCGATTTGCCGACACGCAAGGGTGGAAGGTTCAACCGATGTCATCCAGTGATGCGGAGCGAGGCGGCTACAAGGAAGTGATTGTGTTGATCACGGGCACCGAGGTCTATCGGCAGCTCAAATTTGAGAGTGGGGTGCATCGCGTGCAACGCGTGCCCATCACCGAGGCGAATGGTCGCATTCACACGTCCACGGTGACGGTTGCGGTAATGCCTGAGGCCGAAGATGTGGATATCCATATCGACCCCCAGGAGATCGAAGTCACGGTCACGCGAGCGAGTGGACCGGGTGGACAGGGCGTTAACACGACCGACTCGGCCGTGCAGCTCTTGCATAAACCGACCGGATTGATCGTGACCTGTGCCGACGAGCGATCGCAGATCAAGAACAAGGCCAAGGCAATGACCGTCTTACGGTCGCGGCTGCTCAAATTGAAGGAAGATGAAGAACGGGCCAAATATGCGGCACAACGCAAAGGGCAGATCGGCACGGGTGACCGCAGTGAGCGGATTCGCACCTACAATTTTCCCCAAAGTCGGGTGACCGATCACCGTATCGGGCTCACTCTCCATAGCTTGCCGCAGGTCATGGAGGGCGAATTCGAGCCGTTGATGAATGCCCTGTTGCACGAAGATATGGCTATCAAACTGGCCGCGTTGGGTGCGGCGGGCACCGGGGCGGCGGGATGGGGCGACAGACTCTAATGCCGATGATTTCGCTGCTCGAAGTGCTGCAAAAAAGTGCCGCTTTTTTGGAAAGCAAGAAAGTGGAGCATAGTCGCCTCAACGCCGAACTGTTGATTGGTCACGCGTTGGGTCTGAAACGGATGGAGCTCTACATGCAGTTTGAACGATTGCTGCCGGAAAAGGAGTTAGAGTTGATTCGCCCTCTGGTTCGCCGTCGTAGCCAGCGGGAGCCCTTGCAGTATATTCTCGGCACGGTCGAATTTGTCGACGTGGAGTTGAAAGTGGACCGTCGCGCTTTGATTCCGCGGCCCGAGACGGAATATTTGGTGGAATTGATCACCAAGGAACTGGGATTGAATCCCCCGCGGTCGATGGCGGATTTGGGAACGGGGTGCGGCGCATTGGCCCTGTCGCTCGCTCATCATTGGCCTGAGGCACAGGTGCTGGCTTTGGATGCGTCAGCTGACGCGTTGGCTTTAACCGCAGAAAACCGATTGGCCCTGGGTTTGAGTGATCGGGTTCGTGTGCTGAAATCTGATTGGTTTAAGTCCGTGCCGGCGGAAGAGACGTTTGACCTGATCGTGGCTAATCCACCCTACCTCACGAGTGAGGAGGTCGCGGAGACGGCGCCCGAAGTTAAGAATTTTGAGCCAGCGATGGCGTTGTCTACGGCCGCGGACGGGATGGATGCGATTACCGCGATCGTGGCGGCGGCTCCCCAGCATTTAAACGCGGGAGGGCTTTTGGCGATGGAGACAGGGATTGCTCAACATCCCGTGATATGTGCGATGTTGAAGGAGGCCGGGCTGATTGACGTCAGATCGCGCACCGATTTGACGGGGCGCGATCGATTTGTTTTTGCGACCAAACCTTAGGCTCGATCAGCCGCCGTGGGAGGTGCGGGCGGTGAGGGGAGCGTTTTCGGCATACTGGCTGTTGCGGCCGATTTCGACGGCATCGGTCAACACGCGAAGCGCTTCCCGCAGATGAATGTCAAGGCGGGCGTAACCTTCGGGTTCGGGCGGTTCGTCGGTGCTGATTGTTTCGTCGTTTTCGTCGAGTTCGGCCGACGGTGTCACAGTTTCGCCCCCGTTCTTGGTCTCAGTAGAGGTTTGCACGAACGTGGTGCCTTTTTTCTCTTTCGGGTGCGCGAGCAGAAATTCCGTATACGCGTAGTTTTGTTCGCGAAGCGCCTTACGGCGTTCGTCCATCGCTTCGCGGAAAGTTTTGTCGGTCTCCCGTTGGTCGAGACGCTCCTGCAAATTCAGGGAGACGGTTTTCTCCTCTTGGCGGGCGGTGATCCAGTTGATGTTCTCGCGCAAATATTTGAATTCCGGGAGGGCTTCTTGGCGAGCAAGACTGGCCTCTTTGAGGGGAGTCAGGATGTGCTTATCGAGCGGGGCCCCGTTGAAGTTAGCGGTCTTGATTTCGTCCCAGACGAGGGCATGCGGGAGAAACTTTTCGCCTGATTCCAGCGTGTCTTCCAAGGAGGGAAGTATGATGTCCGGCACGACTCCCATGAGTTGGGTGGAGGAGCCGCTGGGAAGATAGAATTTTTGAATGGTGAATTTGGCGGCGCCGGTTTTGGCGTTGGTCATGCGAAGGCGAGGATCGAGGTTCCGCATCTCATAAACGGTCTGCACGGTGCCTTTGCCGTGGGTGGAACTATCCCCCAGCACCACCGCGCGACCATAGTTTTGGAGTGCCCCGGCGACGATCTCAGAGGCGGATGCGCTGAACTTTGACACGAGCACGGCGAGAGGACCGGAGTATTTGACCGAGCTGTCTTCGTCGTTGTCGACCTTGACGTCGCCATAGTAGGAGCGGACTTGCACGACCGGGCCTTGTTCAATGAAGAGGCCGGTGAGGTCGATGGCTTCGTTCAGCAGGCCGCCGCCGTTATCGCGGAGGTCCAAGACGAGCCCTTCGATGCCTTTGGCCTGCATCTGATCGATGAGCATCGCCACATCGCCGGTAGCGCTGTTCTGTTCGGTCTCGGTGTTGCTGGGGTCGGGACCATAGAATGCGGGCAATGAAATTACGCCGACGGAAGATAGCGTGCCGTCCTCGGCGGGAACTTCAAATATGGCCCCGCGGGCGCGGGCGGAGTCGAGATTGACGACGTCGCGGGTCAGCACGATTTCCTCCCGGGTGGACGAGTCCGCAGCATCGGCCGGCTGAATGGTGAGATGCACCGGAGTGCCACGTTCACCGCGGATCCGATCGACGATTTTGCGTAGTTTCATACCGATGAGTTCGAGGGGTTCGTCGGTGGGACCTTGGGCTACGGCGATGATTTTATCATTGGGCTTGAGGCGTTTATCGAGGTCGGCCGGACCGCCGGCGATAATCTCTTTGATCACGCATTCGTCTTCTTCGACTCCGAGAAGGGCCCCGATGCCCACGAGTTGCAGCCGCATCTGGATCGAGAAGTCCTCGTAAGTGTCGGCCGAAAAATAGGTGGAATGCGGATCGTAGAGTTGGGCGATGTTGGTGAGAAACACCTCCGCGATTTCGTGGGTTTCGAGATCGGCCAGGTTCTTGAGCATGCGCTCGTAGCGTTTACGCACTCGTTCCTTGGCCTCTTCCAAAGTCTTGTCGTTGAGCAGCTCCTGCACGATCTCGAACCGAATACGTTTCTCCCACAGGGCGTCTGAGTCGGCCTCGTTGGCTGGCCATTCCAAGTCGCGTCGGTTGGCTTCGAAGCTATCCTGAGATTCGAGATCGAATTCACCTTCCAGGCGTTTGAATACCCATTGGGCACGGGCTTCGGCGCGATCTTCATACTCTTGGAAAATTGCGAACGCGGGGTCCACGTTACCGAGCGAAGAAATGTTCCAGTAGAGACCGTCGGCGTATTTGGTCTGAAACGTGGTGAGATCGCTGGAGAGAAAAAAGAGATGTTGTCCGTCCCAATCCTCCATGAAATCTCGAATAATTTCGGGATAATCGGTGGGGTGGACGGCTTCGCGGTTGTAATGCGCTTCTTCCAGCAAACGGACAAAATTCCTGATTTCCTGACTGAAGCTGCGGTCAACCTCAAAGGTGCGATCCGGCCGGGCGCTGAGGGTGAGCGGAGCGACCAGCGAGGCACTGAGGGTGAGGAGGGAAAGCAGGCGCAAAAAACGATTCATGGATAGAGTAGGAAAAGAAAGCGGGGGAAAGGTTTCAGAGAATATGAATCGGCGGACGGGAGAGTGAGGGGTAGGGGCGTCGGGGTTAGCGTTTGTTGAGAAGGTCCTTAGCCTTGTCGAGGTGGCGTTTTTCTTCGTCGGTCAACGCACCGAATCCGTGGCTGTTGATTTTGTCGAGAATACGGTCGACCTCTGCTTTGAGGTCGGGATGCGACTGCGCCTTGGACGGAGTGGAGCCGAGGTTAACTTTGTAAGCAGTGGCTTCGACGGGACGTTTTTTGGTGCGTTTGAGCCAAGCGGGGAGTTCGACCGAGGGGGCGCGATCCGGTGATTTCCATTCGCGCTGATAGACGTAGCGAAAAAATAGCCATCCGGCGGCAAACCCTCCGAGGTGGGCGCTGTGGGCAATGTCCCCGAAGCCAGCCGAGCCGACGAGCTCAGAAAATAAGAATCCAAACACATCGATTCCGCCCAGCACGATGACGATCCACTTGGGTTTGATGG
>CAXBOL010000236.1:0-7163 GCA_963977295.1 uncultured Opitutaceae bacterium | reverse complement strand
CGCACCGTGAATGGGGAGCGGTTGTTTGATGATGTCGCCAAAGAGGTTTTGCGAAAACAGCTGTGGCAGGTGGCCGACTATTGCGGAGTGCAGATCTTGACTTACGCCATTATGTCCAACCATTTCCACGTTCTGGTGCGGGTCCCGAAGCGGGAGGACGTTTCCGATGCAGAATTACTGCGACGCTATGAGGTTTTGTATCCGAAACCGACCACATATCAGGCGGCCCGACTTGATGCCGTTCGAGCACAGTTGCAGGCGGAGGAACCTGACGCAGACGTTTGGCGGTCGCGACAATTGGCGATGATGGGGGATCTTTCACCGTTCATGCGGTTGGTGAAACAGAGGTTTTCAGTTTGGTATAATCGAATTCATAATCGCTTTGGCACCCTGTGGTCCGAGCGCTTTAAGAGTGTGTTGGTCGAGTCGAAATCGGGGGTCTTACGCACGATGGGGGCCTACATCGACTTGAACGCGGTGCGGGCGGGTTTGGTCAGTGACCCGAAGGATTACCGCTTTTGCGGCTATGGCGAGGCGGTGTCGGGACGGCGCCGGGCGCAACAGGGACTTTGTTTTGTGGCCGAGTGCCGGGGGTGGAGCGACGGGCAAGCTCGCTACCGGGAACTTCTGTTTGGGAAAGGCGCTGGGGCTAAGGCGCAGGCCGCAAGTATTTCTCCTGCGGCGCTTAAGGATGTGGTGGCGGCCAAAGGGCGATTGCCATTGGCGACAGTGCTTCGTTGTCGGATTCGTTATTTTAGCGATGGAGCCGTTTTGGGAAGTCGGGCGTTTGTCCAGACACATTTGGCCGGGTATCAAAAGCAAACGGGTCGGCGCACTCGAACCGCGCCGAGGGAGGTGCCTCCGGTGGCCGACTGGGGAGATTTAGCGACGCTCCGCGGACTGCGTCAGGGCGGATTTGGCTAACGAGTTAGTCGCTACGGTTTCAACGCAAGTGCTCGTGGTTCCGGGGCGAATGAGATTGGATCGAGCGACAGTTCCTCAATCAAGAATCTTGCGCGGGGCGGAGTTGGGGTGAAACAGAGATGCCAATGCGGCCTGAGGCGTCGGGGTTATCGATGCGCCAAAGCAATTGATCGACGACTTTTCGCACGAGCGAAGGCAGGTTGATGTCGATCACCGCAGGGTGGTGTTCGAGGTTGTGGTAAATGAAGGGGTTGTAGTTGCCGATGATCGCTTCGAAGTCGCGATAGGGTTGGAGCCCTGCCTGCCGGAGGGTGCGAAAGAAGGCGCCGACGAAATGATCGACCGGGATATAGAGTCCGGTGGGTCTGGGTTTGAGTTCAGTGAGGCGTTGGACGAGCGATTGCGCTTCCGAATTCAGGGGGGCAATTTGGAGGTAGCTGATGTTAGGTTCGTCTTTGCCCAAGATCGAGTGGCAGGGGAGTCCTAGTTCCTCCGCCCGTTGCATGAAGGCGCTGACTCGACGCACGTTGGCACTGTAACCTGGATCGGTGGTGAGAACGGCCAACGAAGTGTGCCCTTGCGCTTGGAGATATTCAGCCGCCATACGACCGTTTTCCTCGTTGTTGGGTTCAACAAAATCTCCCGGGTAGGTCGAAGATCGCCGGGTCATGAACCAAACGGTAGGCAGGCGCTGCAATTGTTTTAAGATGGCGGCGGTGGGTTCCATTCCTTGGATGATAATACCATCGAATTTTTCGTCGGAAATCGCGCGTGGCAGGTCAGCCGCAGAAGTTGAAAACAACATGTTCAAATCTACGTGGGTGCGCGGATCATTGCCTTCAATCTTGGAGAGGTGTTCTTGAAACCAGTTGAGGTTGGGATTTCCCGATTCACCTCCCACGAACCAAACGCCGATTCGTTTGACGGTAGGTTTTCGCGATTTTGGACCCCTGCGGCGACTCAAAGGCGCGGGGATGTAATTGTGTGCTTTCATCACCGCTTGAATGCGGGCGAGACTTTCGGCGGATAGCAGTTCGGGCTGGTTGATTGCCCTCGAAATAGTTGAAGGCGAGACCCCGGAGAGGCGGGCAATATCGGTTAGGAGCAGCATATTGAAATATGAAATTTCATTATAGATCTGCTGAGCCCAAAAACGGAAGTCGCTTTTTCAAAAAGCGACTTCTGTGGGTTTTGGGCCTCCGCCGGTGTCTGCACTTTAAGCGGAGAGTAGCCGCGCGAGTTTCTAGGGCAGGGGGTAAATCTCAATCAGGACGGTCCCTCCGCCGCCAGCAACGCCGTCGACGTGCACAGTGTAGGAACCAGGTTGAAGGGTCACCGTGACCCCGGCGTCGAGTGAGGTATCTTTCAGTGCGAATGCCCCCACTGCGGCAGCGGCGGATTCGGTTTGGGCTGAATTGCCGGATACGAACCAATTGTCATTGGAGGTAACCAAGTTGTTGCCCGAATAGACCGTGAGTTGGGGGTCGGCCATCGCATCGGTCACCCCGAACTGGCGAAGGCTGGGACCGACGGCGCGAATGAGAAATGTCGTGGCGGTTTCGCCCGCGACGACGAATCCGGGCACGACCGCGGTGCCGTTGGGTTCGACCTGAACTCGGGTCGATAGGTTGATCAACTGGGCGGGAGCATCCGTAGTGGCGTCATAAATTTCAATCAGTCCAGTGCCAACGCGTCCGTCGCTACTGGTTAAGTGCACGGTGTAGGCGCCGGCTTCGAGTGAAGTCAGAATCGCACTATCGGCCCGAGTCGCGGATAGCGGAAACGCACCAAGTGCTGCGGCAACCTGCGCGACTTGGGTCGGATCGGTCGCATTGCGCCAATCGGAGTTGGCTGCGATCTCCGTGTCCCCAGAGAGAAGGGTCAGCGATGGAGCGGGCAGGACTGCATCGACTCCAAAGGTGCGCAGCTCGGGACCGATACCGCGGATGAGAAGTTGCTTGAAGCCAGGGCCTCCGATGACGAATCCGGAAACCACGGTCGCGTTTGGCGTATTCAGCCGCGCTCGAGTGGAAAGATTGGTGAGAGGGCGAGGCGAGCTCGGAGCCGTTACGACAACCACCGGTTCATCATCCGCAACTTCGATGAACGGGTCGGAAAATTTTGGATCGGTGACCAACGCTTGGTCAGTCAATGTGCCGAGGAATGCGACCACGGCAGCACGATCGTCGCCGTTGAGATTGATTCGCTGCGCTTGTCCGTTGTTGCCCCGGAGCACATCGGAGAGCTGGGCGTGATTGCGAATGTCGCGATCGTAGAAATTGAGCACGGCGTTGAGGTCGGCGAACCGGCCGTCGTGCATGTAGGGCGCGGTGAGGGCGATGTTGCGAAGTGAGGGCACTTTGACTTTACCGGTGTCAGCCACGTTTCCCGTCGACTCGGCGATACCGAGATCGGTCGTCGAAATGGCATCGAGTCCGTTGTTGGTGGCGGCAGAGGTGACACTGGCGTGAGGCGTGCCCAGCGGAGGGCTCACGAATGCCTCCGAGACGTGGCAATCGATACACGACGCTCCGTTACCCGGACGGTTAAAAAAGACTCGTTTACCCTGATTTTCTTGAGCGTTGAAGTTGGGGAAGTTGTCGGTGGGACTGTTCACCAAGGCGCGACCCTGATCGTAGCGACTGTTGACGCTCACAATACTCCGAACGAATTGGGCCAACGCCCGAGCGATGCGTTGGGACGTGATTGCAGCATCGCCAAACGCGGCCGTAAACAGATCCGGGTAGTAAGGCTGGCTTTGCGTGATCGAAACGACTTCCTCGAGGGTGAGCCCCATCTCGACTTGATCCTGAAACGGCATCAGCACTTGGTCTTCGAGCGTGGCGGCCCGTTCATCCCAGAAGAATTTTCCCGGTTGGTAGAAACGGGCGTTGGTGAGACCCATGGAATTGCGACGCGTCTCGCCTCCGGCGAAGCCCAAACTGAGAGCGCGGTTATCGGCAAAGGCGGCCGCTTGCTCGTGGCATGATGCGCAGGCGACGGCACCATTGGCGCTGAGTTTCTTGTCGTAAAACAATACGCGGCCAAGAGTCGCCCCTTCGTTGGTGGTCGGGTTGGCGGTCGGCGTGTTGTCGTTGGCGATTGCCGCATTTTGGAAGGGAGAGTTGCCGGGAATGTCGTTGCGGAGGTAGTGATCAGGCAAGTTCGTGCCGGTGTAGTCGTGGAGGGCGGGGGGCAGTGACGGCACCGTCGCGGCGAACAGGGAAACAAAGCCGAGAGGCGTAGTGATGAAGATCGATCGAAGAAGGTGCATAGTGCGGGAGGGGAGGGGGTGATGGAATCCGAGTTGGAGGGCTGGGAAAGGGCTCAAAAAACAAACGCTAGGTTCGGCAATGCGCTCAGGGACTCGTCGCCAATCTGCTGCGTTCCCAACTTTACACGCGCTTAACAATTCGGCCGTGAAGGCAACAATTGCTTAATATTCCGTAGTGTTCACCGCACTACGGAGGTCGCATCCGATGGACGTTAGCGAAAAGTCACGTCGCGCAGATTTCGCTGCTTGAGGGGGGCAAAGCCGTCCAAGCTCTCGATCTGCTGATCACCAATGGTGAAATTTTCGAAGATGAAACCGCCCACGGTAACTTTGCCTTCCAGCACGTTCTGCACACCTTCCAAATAGTTCGGGCGCTGGGCAAACCAGATGTCTTTGAATACGAAGTTTTCGTAGCTGACCTCCTCGGTGCGAGAACCGAAGTAAAAGAGTCGATTGACCTGAGCATCGACACGCACGTCTTCGAAGAATTTGTTACGAATCGTAAACGCCTGTCCGGAGCGAAATGTGCCGACAAAAACGCCGCGATTGGAGGAGGCATTTTTCTTGGTTGGGAGCTCTACGGGCGCGCCAAGGCCATCGACACCGGGATTCACGGCGTTGTCCCACTCACCGCGAACGACGTCGATTCGGCGCACGTGCACCGGGGTGTCGTTGTCGCGGGTCAAGCCCCAGCCCAGCTGAAGACACGCGCCATTGACCATACCCCAATAGGTGCAATCTTCGACCGAGCCCTCGTTGATGTAGGTGGCGTCGTCGTTCACGCGCATGAAGGAACCGCGTTTGTGCACGCCGTGGATGCCGTCGCTGGAGAAGCGCCAGCCAAAGGTTTTGAGGTTGTCGTTTTGATAGGCCCAGCCGACACAAAAATGGTAGGGGTGGGCCACCAATACCCCCTCGAAATGACTGGAAGTATCACGCGCTGAACCCGGGGTTTTAAACGAGAGCAACGGCTTCATTTCTTCGCCATCCGGACTGATCCAGGTGGGGTAGCTGAGGCGCCATTTGGGCACCGCTTTGACGAAGGGCCAACGCGAACCGATGATCATGCCGCGACCCGCGACGGTGAATCCGGCTTTGCGAATATCGACGCGGCCATCGATCAACGTGTCGGACGGTATGTAGAGCGCATCGTAAGCGCTGTCTTCGGTGATGAGCAGTCGGTTAAGTTCGTCGAGGTAAGGCGAGTTTTCGTTGATGACGCCAGAGGGTAACACGAGCAAGTTACCGGGCGGAATTTCGGAGATTGGATTGGCGAAGAACAGGAATCCGTCCTGCAGGGCGTCGGCGTCGTGAGCGGGAGGATTGATTTCCACCAAAACCGATCGCGTGTGGGCGGCGGGATCAATTTCGAATTCCACGGAGTCGTGGTCACTTTCTTGCGTGACCAACATTTCGGTGATGCGGGTCGGCTTCAACCGAAGTTGGTTGATGTTGCCTCCATCAATGATTTGCACGCGAACCCGGAGGCGCACGTCTGTATCCACTTGAGCAATATGCACGGCGGTCTGACTATGCTTGGCGGGGAGGGTTTCGGGGTCGAGATAGTCGGGCCACAACCGATAGGTGGCGGTGCGATGAAGCGCGGTATCCCACGGTGTCGCATCGTCGACCGTTTTCACGAGCACTTCGTAGCGGCGGGAAATTTCGACCCCTCGCGGATAAAATTCTGGGTCGGGAATGGAAGCGAAGCGGTTGAGCTCGGCCTCCAAAGGATGGGCGAAAGCGCTAAAAAAAACGAGATTCAGAGAGCGGGAGGGCCGCAAGGTTTCGCCTAGGTTGAAGCCGGTGATGAATGGCGCCGAGGGTGTTGCTACGGGACCGTTCGATGCGAGGCGGAGGGGGGTAGCCACCCCAGTCGGAAGCGGTGTCACTTCGACCAAGCACATGGTTTGATCGGATCGAGGTTTGTCCCGGGAGGAGGGTTCGACACCCCGACTTGTGTTGGCGTGGCCCGTTGAGTCGGGGTAGGAGACTCCTCCGACATTTTTCGATCCTCGGAGTTAAGCGCGTTCCCAGCTCACGCGCTCGCCTGAAGGCCTACGAGGACGCCCGCAGCACGGCATAGTTGCGCTTACCCTTGCGAAGGAGCAGGTAGCGGCCGAAGAGAAGGTCGGTGCTCGAAAGGGTGCGGGCGATATCGGTGCAACGGATGTTGTTCACATAGAGTCCGCCGGCGGCGATGTCTTTGCGGGCCTGACCTTTGGACGGACAGAGGCCAGCGTGCATGACCAAGTCGATGAGGCTGGTTCCCTCCTCGCCGAGGTGTTCGGGCGCAAAATCGGTGGTCGGCACTTCGCCGACAACGTCCTCGAAGACCGTTTCGCTGATGCCGTCGAGTCCCCCGCCAAACATGATCGTGCTCGCCTTTTGGGCGTCGGCGCACGCTTCAGGGCCATGCACGAGAGTGGTCACGGCCGCGGCCAACGCTTTTTGGGCGGCGCGGGCGCCGGGATTTGCTTCGAGTTCGGTCGCGAGGGCATCTATTTCCTCTTTTGACAGGAAAGTGAGAACCTTGAGCAGCTTCACGACATCGGCATCTTCGGCTTGCATGAAGAACTGGTAGAACCGGTAGGGCGTGGTGCGTCCAGGATCTAGCCAGACCGCTCCACTGGCGCTTTTGCCATACTTGGTGCCGTCGGACTTGGTGAGCAGCGGGAAGGTCAGCCCCCAAGCGGTGGCGCCGGACTTGCGGCGAATGAGTTCCGTGCCGGCGGTGATGTTACCCCATTGGTCGGTCGCCCCGACTTGCAATTCGCAGTTGGTCTCGGTGCGGAGGTGGTAGAAATCGTGAGCCTGGAGCAGCATATAGCTGAACTCAGTGTAGCTGATGCCGCCTTCTTCGAGGCGGGTGCGCACGCTGTCCTTGGCCAACATGAGGTTGACGGGGAAGTGTTTGCCCACGTCGCGCAGGAATTCGAGAAACGAAAAAGGCGCGGTCCACGTC
>CAXBOL010000235.1:0-7167 GCA_963977295.1 uncultured Opitutaceae bacterium | reverse complement strand
GACGATTCTGCAATGACGCGGTGAAAGAGCGATTCCAGATTGCCCAAATATTTTTCGAAATCGTAGCGCTCGGAGACGAGGGCGAGTCCCTTTTGTCCCATTTCACGAGCCAGTGCCTTGTTGGCTAGCAATTCGTCGACCCGCGCGGCGAAGGCAGTGGTGTCTTTCCAGGGCACGAGGTAACCATTGTGGCCGTCGATCAGCCAGTCCTTGATCCCGCCGGCATCCCATGCCACGACGGGCATGGCGAAACGCATGACCTCGAGTCCGATGGTTGCGATAGGTTCGGGCCAAAGTGAAGACAGCACGAACAGGGAAGAATCGCGGTAAAAGTCTTTGAGCTGTTCCTGGGGCACGAATCCGGCGAAGGTGACGCGGTCGCTCAGGCCGAGTTTTTGGCTGAGGGCTTCGCACTCGGCCTTGTGGCTGCCGTCACCCAGCACGACCATTTCGAACGGGAGCGTGACCTGGGTCAGGGCTTCCAGGAGCACGTCCAAGCCCTTGCCGCGGATGATTTGCCCGGCCCAGATGAGTAGATTGCGATCAGAAAATGAGGGCGTGAGACTGGCCCCGGCGCGAGGGACGGGAGGGAAAATTTCGATATGCGTGGGGTCGAAGCCGTTGATCTCAAGCTCCTCGCGCATGTAGTTCGTGACGACGAGGTGGCGGTCAAATTTTCGCGAGAGATCGCGTTCTCGTTTTTTGGCGGCGTAGCTGATGATCTTGAAGGGCAGTGAGCCTTCGCGGTCGCGTTTGAGGGGGGCGAGGCAAGGGAAAATGCAATAGGCGGAGGTGGGTCGTCGGCATATCTTGCGAGTAAACGGGCTGTAGCGATAGCTGCGCAGACAATACATGTCGTGGTCGTGGACCATGCGGATACGAGGGCGGCCACTGTTGACGATATCGGCAAGGGAGGCGAGGTCGTCCCATTTGTGCACGTAGGTCACATCGGCACCGAAAGTGGTCGCGTGCGCGTCAAAGGACGCGTGATCAATCCAGTAGATGGCGTCGCCAAAGAGGTCGCGCCAAGCGTCTTCGTTGCGACCGGTGCCTCGACGGGTGAGGAGTCCGACGCGATGTCCCCGTTTTTTCATCTCGGTGGCAGTGATGAACACATTGGCTTCGGCGCCGCCGAGACTGCCCATCGATTCGTGAACGTAGAGAAGGTTTAAGGAAGAGCCCACTGTAGGATTGAGCTTACGCCGGGGGGGCGTTAGTGCTAGCGATAAATATGGCTAACTTTATCGACGCCCAACTCCAAGGGAATGCTTTGCACCTTAAATTGAAAGTCACGCGTTTGGACGCATCAGTCGCCCGTGGGTTTAAGAAAGAATGCGAAGATGCGTGGTCTGCGGACGTTAAATCCGTGGTCATGGATCTCGACGGGGTGAGTTTTATCGACAGCTCGGGCATCGGGGCGCTGCTCAATGTCTACAAAAAACTTCCACCGGGCACACCGTCGGCGCGACTGGTCAACGTGAGTCCCTCGGTGCAGTCGGTGATCGAGCTCTTGCGTTTGCATCGCATCTTTGAGCTTCAGTCCTGACGTGATGCAGGCGGGCGTCTATTTCGTCGATGACGAGCCCGCCTTGGCGGAGCGGCTGGCGAGCTATTTGCAGCGACTGGGCGAGAGTTTGGCGGCGTCGCCGGCGGCCCAAGGAACGGTCGCGCTGCTGTTGAGCGGAGGCTATGGTCGGGGCGAGGGCGGGGTGTTTCGCGATGCCCAAGGCGTTCCGGACCTCTACAACGACTTGGAGTTTTACATGCTGTTGGCTGATGCGGGTGCGGAGACTGCAGCACGGAAGTGGTGCGCTCAACACGAGCAGGACGGCACAATCGAATTGGGAATCGATGTGGAGTTTAAACGCTTGCCGATCGCGGTCTTACGGGCGGGAGAGCCCTCGATGTTCTATTATGATCTGATGCAAGGACATCGGTTGATTTGGGGGAGAGCCGATTGGGCGGAGGGCGTTCCCTCTAAGTTGTCTGACGCGAAGACGATTCCCCTGCATGAGGCGACACGGTTGATGTTTAACCGGGGAACGGGATTGTTTTTTAGCCGATGTGCGTTGGCCAAAGGTGACCAGCGTGTGACCAGCGGGTTTGTGGAGCGGAATCACGCCAAAGTGCGAATCGCGCTGGGAGATGCGGTGTTGGCGGCGAACGGACAGTATCACCATTTTTGTCGGGAGAGGAATCGGCGGATTGTGGCCGGACTGGCCGACACGCCGCCGCATTGGAGTAAGTTGGTTGCATGGCACACACAAGGAACCGCCTTTAAGCTGAGTCCTCGGCATTTGGGATCAAGTGGGGCGGAACTGGCGAAAGCTCAGGCCGAACTTGCGACAGCATGGATGGAAACGCTGTGTTGGTTGGAAGGGAAGCGACTAGGCCGAACGTTCGCGGATGCGATAAGTTATGCGGACGCGCCCGGGCGCTTATTTCCTGAGACGCCGTGGTGGCGGAATGTGCTTTTACGCCTTCGCGACCGTCGTTCTCGAGGGGGAGTGTTGCCAGGTTGGACGGATTATCCCCGAGCCGCGTTGTTGAGAGTTTTAGTAAAGCTGGTCGATCCCAAACGTGAGCCCCAGCCCAACGAGGTTGCCCCGCAGCTGGGCGAGTCAGTGCCCCCGTCAAGTTGGCCGGAGCTAGAGCCCGCTTACGCTCGCTGGTGGGCCTTCTACAATTGAGGCAATCCGAACGCAAAAAACCGAAACGGAAAAATAATAATTAAGAAGGGACAGGCACGTTTAAAGGTTGCGTTGTGGGGAGTGGGTGGTTGGGTGGAGGGATGCGACAGGCTCGGATTAAGGTGGATGCGGCGGTAGGGGAGGCGGTTTATCATTGTATGTCTCGGACGGTGAACGGGGAGCGGTTGTTCGATGACCTCGCGAAGGAAGTGTTGCGGAAACAGCTTTGGTTGGTGGCGGAATTCTGCGGTCTCGAGATCGTAACTTATGCCATTATGTCCAATCACTTTCATGTGTTGGTGCGGGTGCCTAAAGCGGTGAATATTACAGATGAGGAGCTGCTTAGGCGTTTTGTCGTGCTTCATCCCAAACCGACCAAATACCAATCCGCGCGGCTGGAGGTGATTAAATCTCAGTTGGCCTCCGATGGTCCTGAGGCGGTCGCGTGGCGTGGTCGCCAGCTCGCCCTGATGGGAGATGTTTCGGGGTTCATGAGGCTACTCAAACAGCGGTTCTCCGTTTGGTTTAACAAAACTCATGACCGTTTTGGCACACTTTGGTCCGAACGCTTCAAAAGCGTGCTGGTTGAACCTCAGGGGAGCGCCTTACGGACCATGGCGGCCTACATCGATCTCAACGCCGTGCGAGCCGGGCTCGTGACGGACCCAAAAGATTACCGATTCTGTGGCTATGGTGAGGCTGTCGCAGGCAATGTTCGGGCCCAGCAGGGAATTGCTTCCGTCGGCAACTTCAAGATCTGGTCCAAGGCCCAGTCCGCCTACCGCTTGATTCTCTTTGGCACGGGCTCGAGTCAACGTGAGGCCGCCAAGACTATTTCGCCCGACCAGTTTCAACAAGTTCTTAAGCAAAAGGGACAACTTCCACTCGCAACGATGTTGAGAATGCGAATTCGCTATTTCAGCGATGGAGCAGTGCTCGGTTCCCACGCCTTTGTTGCGCAACATTTGCACCGGGGCGGTCATCGTCGCACTCGGGAGGCAAAACTGATGCCTCCGGTGGCAAATTGGGGAGATCTTGCCACGCTCCGAGGGCTCCGTAAACAAGCTTTCGGATAGCCTCGGGTTGCGGCGGCTTTTCGGAGGTATCTGGTACTCCCTCTACGGCGAGATATCGATATTGATATCAACTTGGCTCGCTCCCGGCACCGCGAAGCGAGCGCCTTCGTTGGCCGCGACCGTGCGCACGAAGGTGTTGAGGACGAGTTTGGTGTAGTCGCGCAGATTGGTCCACGGCGACTCGGGAACCCAGACCACATCGCCGGGTTCAAGAGGGAGATCCGGTGCCGTCCCGCGCCGAATCGCTTCGTAGTCAACCACCGCGACTTGAGGATCGGTGAAGCGTCCGCGGATGATCAGGATCCGTCGAGTGTGGGCGTCCGGCAGCACGTCAAAGGCACTCGCAATCGACGATACGAGAGTCACTTGATCCATGAACCCGATCGCCCGCGGTTTGTTCACCGCTCCCAGCACATAGACTTGTTTCGACAATGCCGACGGGAGGTAAACGTAGTCTCCATTGCGCAGATAAATGTTTTGCCTCATGTCGCCTTCGCGTAGGAGTGCATAGAAGTCGACCGGCATCAGCTCGCCGTCGCGCACCAGAAAGCTGTGCTTCAAATCGGCCAGCTCCTCGGTCGTGCCTGAGAATCGCGAACTGAACAACCCGCCCGACCGCGCCAAAGCTTCGAGCACCGTGGTGGGTTGATTGAGGGCGTAAAGCCCCGGGGTGTTGACGCGACCGAGGACCCAAACGCGCTTACTGCTGACGCCACGAAGAATCACCCCGACTTGCGGGGAGTGGTAGTGAGTCGCGAGCTCTTTGGTCAACGCATCGCGGAGCTCCGGCAGGGTGTGACCCTCAGCGCGGAATCCGTAAAGGAGGTCGTAATAAATCAAGCCGTCGGGCATAATCCGGCATACTCGGCGAGTATTCCCCACGCCCAGCACTTCGATCTCGATCATATCGCCCACCCCGAGCCGGAATGGTTCCGTCGGCGGCCGGAGTAGCTCGGCACTCGGAGAAGATGCCGCCGCGACTTTCGCGAAATTGAGGGTCGGCGGGAGTTGGCCGAAGTCCTCATCGGTTCGGGTGACGCACCCGCCCAGTCCGACCGCGATGGCTACGATGATGATGACGCGGATCAAGGGGTAGGCTCCGGTTCGTCTTTGAGTTGAGGCAGCACGTAATCTTCGATCAACGGTCCGATATTTCGACTCGTCCAGCTGGCGGTCATGCTTTGGAGGAATGTTTCCAAGGCGGTATCGACCAATTCCGAGGCGTAGCGCCAGGGCTTTGTGCTCACGTAAATGATATCCTTGGGCTCCAGCCGGAAATCGACCTCACGTCCCGCAAGGACGGCATCGATGTCGACCACAAATCTTTCCGGTTCCTTCAAGGAACCTCGGATAACCAGCACGCGAGCGCGGTAGGCATCATCGGTAAATCCGCCGCGTTGGGAGATGCCACTGATCACCGAGGAATTCGCGGTAAACCCTAGGACCCCGGGTAGCCCAACAGCCCCCAGCACATAAATTTCGTTGGTGTTGGCGGACGGAAAATAGAGGAAGTCATTGGGCTCGAGTTCGATGTTTTGGGAGAGATCTCCTTCGAAAAATAACGCCTCGAAATCCACGGGCATGCGGCGGTTACCCCGCATCAAAAACGAACGCGGCAGGTCGGCGAGTTCGACCGTATTTTGTTCAAAAAGTCCGGTCTCGATCCCGCGAGCTTTAGCCACCGCTTCGAGGATGGTGGTGGGGCCATCCATGGGATAGGCGCCATTGTCGATCACCTTGCCGAGGATAAAGTAACGTTTGCTGCGCAACTCCCACGGGAAAACCATCACGGCGGGGTGGCGGTAGTGTTCACTCAGGATCCGATTAATTTCGTCGCGGAGCTCATTGACGGTGCGTCCTTCGGCCCTCACGCCGACTGCCTGCAGATAGCTGATGGTGCCGTCGGGTTGCACAAACACGTCGCTGCGCTCGAGTTCGGGCCGATTGTAGAACGCAAAATTCAGGATGTCGCCGGGACCCAATGTGTAGTGGTCGCGCCATGACGTCGCCGGCACCACGTCGACGGGCATAGCAGGAGGGGTATCTTGGGCGTGACCCAGATACATCGAGAGGCCAAGCAAACAAACCCAGCGCCAGATCATCGGTCGTGCCACGGGGTTTCACCGAGGATGACTAACCCGGCGGCGGTGCCGACGGTGGCCTTGAACCGGGCCGCTTGCTCACGCCAATGCGGAATCGATGCCGCCCCCGCCGGCACGGCGATCAGGGGAGGACGACCGAGTCGAGCCAGGGACGTAAGAGGCTCGCGCACGGGACCGACCAAACGCAGCCAGATGGGTTGGCCGGTAGCGGAGAGTTGCCGCAGGCGTTCGGCCAGTTCCGTGGCTTCCGAGATCGACATCTTATCCCCGGCGACCGCGACTCGTTGCACGGTGGCCGAGGCGTTTTTACCCCGGACCAAGCTCGTAATGGGCAGCGCCGAAAGGGCCGGCAGCGTTTCCTCGCCGCCGCCGACGTCGACGATCAATAAGTTGGGCAGCAAACGCCCCGCCTCTTGGGCGAGGCCCTGCCACAAACTGTTCTCCAGAGGGTTCTCTTGCGGATTCCAAATGATTCGAATCGCATGCGAAGTTTGGGTGTCGCCCAGCCACCGCGACCATAGGCGAGCGGTGATGTCTTCGAGGGCATTAGGCTCCTTCGGCAACGGATGGGGGTAGACCGCAAGCAAGGGGGCACCCCAAGCCTTCGCCGCTTCCGCACCGGTGCGCAGCCGCGAGTCGAGCAGCTCAAAAACCAGAGCGAGACCAAACGCCCCACCGCAACCGAGCACCAAGCCCAGCACGCCGTAAATCACAACCTTGATGGGCTTCGCACTGACGATCACCGCGTCGGGTGTGGCGGCGGAAAACACCTGATAATACCCCGGCGCGCGTTCTTCGAACAGTTCGGCTTCGCGCAAACGGGCGAGGAGGAGATCACGGGTGTTTTCAAGCGAACTGCGGTTGCGCGAGAGTTGCGCGATACCGAGTTCCTTGGCGGGCAGGGCATTCAATTTTTTACGGGCCTCTTCGCGAAGGGCATCGAGTTTGGCCAGGCTGTTTTCGAGGGCCTCGCGTTGGCTGCGATGTTCGAGGATCTGGAGGTAGAGCGTGTTGCCCAAAAACGTGCCGGCGAACCGCGATAAGTCGGAGCTCTCGACCTCCCGGTCGGCGATGAGGCGCGCCTCGATGGTGGCGACCCGTTCGAGGGCATCGCGGGTGATGGGATTGGTGTCGGTGTAGCGTGAGCGGGCTTGGGTGAGTTGGGCCTGAGCTTCTTTGAGTTCGTCGGCGAGTGGGCTTTGGCGGGCGAGTTCGGTTTCGAGTCCCCGCAGCTTCACGTTGATCGAATCGATCTCCAGGCGGGCGCTTTCGTAGCGCAAATCAAGGTCTCCGATGGAG
>CAXBOL010000234.1:0-7170 GCA_963977295.1 uncultured Opitutaceae bacterium | reverse complement strand
CATGAAGCAACTCGCCAACGATCCTTGGAGCGACATCGACGCTCACTTCAAGATCGGCGACGTGGTGACCGGCACCGTGTCCAAGATGACCTCCTTCGGCGCCTTCGTGGAGCTCAAGGATGGTATCGACGGGTTGGTTCACATCTCGCAGATCACGGAAGAACGCGTGGAAAAGGTGAAGGACGTGCTCAAGCCCGACCAAGAAGTCACCGCGCGCGTTATCAAGATCGATCGCGACGAACGTCGTTTGGGGCTGTCGATCAAGGCCGCCAACTACTCGGAAGAGGATTTGGCTGCCGAGACCGCGTCCTACGATGCGCTCAACCGCGATAGCAGCAGCGACATGATGAACTTGGGCGACATCCTCGATGATGCCGTCAACAAGTAGTCGACCGTTGCTGATTTAAACCGTTTCGAACGGCGTCTCGCTTTGCGGCGAGGCGCCGTTTTTTTTGGGATGGGGGGCGCCCTTCGCCCGCGTTGCAGTTTAAGTCTGAAGTTGAAGGGCCGTCAGGACGTGGACGGGTTTGGGTTTTAACGCAAAGGCGGTAAGGTGGGGAGGCACGCAAAGGGGCGGGGCGGCGCTTTGTGCTTTGGGAAGGTATGAAGGTGGGACGGTGGGAAGGTGGGAAAGTAAAAGGTGGGGACGGGGTGGACTGGTTTGTTTTTTACATGAGGAAACTGAGAGAACAGAGCCGTCCCACCTTCGCTCGCTGAGCTATGGTGGACACGCAGCCTTGAGCGCTTCGCGCCGTGGGAAAGTAAAAGGGGGAAGGGGACTATCAAAAGGGGTCAATGCTTTATCCTTGTGGTCGGTTGAGGACTATCAAAAGGGGTCAATGCTTTATCCTTGTGGTCGGTTGAGACTCAATCAAAAGGAGTCAATGCTTTATCCTTGTGGTCGGTTGGGGCGCGGAGGACGGGGTGTCGGCACGCTCTGGTTGGCCACAAAAACAGGCACAAGAATATACAAAAAGGGAAGGGGAACGTAGACGGGCTCGACTGGTTTGGTTTTAAACCACGAAACACACAAAACCCACGAAATCGTGAGATATTGGATTTTAACGCCAAGTCGCGGAGCCGCAGAGTTGAGCAGCAAGTGATTTAACTGAGGAACTTTGCGTGCTTACCGGCTTGGTGACCTTGCGTTAAAATCAGGCTAATTTAATCGGGCAGCGGGTATAAGACTACTCGACGCGGAGGCGGCCGAGGAGGGGCCAGTCCCAGTTGTTGAGGCCGCTGGGACCGGGACCGAAGGATAGCACCAAGGTTCTCGATTCGCCGCGGGGGAGTTTGATGCTGCGGCTCAGGAATCCGCGGTGGGCGGGGATGTCGCGGGGGTTGATTACTTCGGCGTTCGCGGCACTGGCCAATCCGTCGCCAACCGTTACTGACCACGCGAGGGAAAACCCATCGGAGTCACCGCCGTTTGAATACGAGCCGGGGCGCCCACCGACCAGGAAGGAGAGTTGGGTCGCGTGGTCGGGCAATCGGAATGTTACCTCCGCATGGGGAGTGAATTGGTAAAAAACACCTTCCTCGAAATCGAAGCGTTCGGGGGGGGCGAAGAGCGACCAAGCGCTCGGCGACAGGTCGAACCCATCGAGGTTTTGCAACGCGCGTTCGGGCTGATACTCGAAACCCAATTCCGCTGCGACTTCGGGTGGAAACTGAGTCACGACCGAAATGTCTGATTCGAAAATCTTAAGCCGCTGCGCGAGTTCGCGCGCATTGGCCGGAGTGGGCGTCCAAACGAATCCCAGATGGCCCGGAGGCGCGTTGCCGCCGTAGCCATTGAGAGTCACCCGCTGCCGCGAAAGCGCGGCGGCCCACGCGTCGAGATTCAGCCAAACATCCGCTTGATTGGTGAAACCCGGAGCAAAGGCGAGAATTTCGCGGTCGCCCGCCTGCTGCCAAGCCGCGACCACCGCTTCGCGACGGGCAATGGCATGGGAAGCGAGGTAGGCGGGTTGATGCGTGCTCAGGCCTTCAAGCGCGACCACGCCGACCAAGGTGTGGATGAGTCCGGTTAGGATTGGGCGGTGGCAGAGACGACTCAGACAGAAAACCAGCAGCAGGCCGGATGCCCCCACCATCAGGGCGTGGGAAAAAACCACTACGCGACCGATGGCACGGAAACCGCGCAAGGGCTCAATGACCTGGGCGAGGCTTAACCAGATCGAAAAATCGTTAGGCCAGCGCACCGTGAATACCATGAGGCTGAGTCCGGTCGCGCCCAGAATGAAGGCCCAGCGCGCGCGCGGATCCGGCCGAAACCACCAACCGAGGAAAGTTGCCGCGACCGTGAGGATCCAAGGCAGGAACCCGGTAAAAAGCAGGAGTTCACCGCGATCGAGCGCTCCGGACGCTCCGGTCGACGAAGAGTAAAATGCCAAGGCCGCGGAGGGCGAAAACCAGTCTCCCCAAGTGGGACACAGATTGAATAATTCGCTCATCGGGCGCGTCGCTCCGGTTTTTACGGCGTGGGTGTAGATCCACAGGTTGATCAATCCCAGGAGGCCTCCGATGCTGGCGAAGAAATAGGGGATTCGTTTCGGTGGCGGCCCGCCCGAAAGCGGAGGCGGAGAGTGAAAGGGTGCGCGGCTCAGAAAAAACGCACCAATGCCGAAGAGGGCGACGAGTCCGGTGAAAAATGCGAGGTAGGGGCCAGTGGCAAACTGGGCCGAAATTCCGCCCGCAAAAATGGCCAGGTGGCGCTTCCGCCGATTTTGGGCAAAACTCACCAAGTGCGACAGCGCCCAGAGTCCAGGAAATAGCGGCAACAACTGCGGGTGGGTTCCGGCGAGCCAAACGGTCGGGGCGCCGGCAAAGGCCGCGAAGGTGAGCGGGCCCGCATAGGTCGTCGAAATTCCGAGCTGTTGGAACAGGCGAAAGCCCAAAACGAGATTCAGGGCGGCACAGATCACAAACCATGCCTGCCAAGCGCGTTCCGGACCGAAGGAGAGGCCACGCAGGGTGATGTAGATGGGCAGGGTGCCGAGGTGGGTATCGCTCCAACCCAGGGTATGGGGCGTCGGATGAAATTGGCCCGGGCTGGACCAGTCGTAGTGGCCGCGGAAAGACTGAAAACCGTGTTCGAGAATGAGTTGGTTCAGGCGACCATCACCCAGCCCCGAGGGGATGCCGTCACCGCCATGAACCCAGATGGCCTGGGTCAGCACGAAGACTCCAGCCACCAGCCACAACGCGGTCCACCAGCGGACCAAACGAAAGGAAGGAGTGGGCGGTGGCGTCATCTAGCCTGCCATGAAGCAACAACCTCAGATCGGGTGGAAACAAAAACGGCTGACCCCGGGGAGGGGTCAGCCGTGAAGGTAAATTAACTTAACCGTTAGTTCTGGCGCGAGGCGATGAACTCGCGGATGACAGACTCCCGGGCGAACTGGCGCTTCTCGATATCGATCTCTTCTTGGGAGCGTTGGGCCTCGTGGCGGGAGATCGCTTTGCGCATTTTGGAAAGAGCGATGTTTTGCAATTGTCGGATGCGTTCGCGAGTCACGTTGAACCGTTGTCCGACTTCTTCGAGAGTCAGCTCGTCGTAGCCTTCCAATCCGAATCGGTGCTTCAAGATCTCTGCTTCCCGCGGCTCGAGAGAATTGATCATGTCGTGCAAATCCGAGTTTTGGGAGCGGTGGTTGAGCGAATCGAGCGGGTTGACGGCATTTTCATCGCCAACCATTTCACCGAAGGTGGTGGAGTCCCCACCTTCACCCACGGGAGCATCAAGCGACGCTGGACGCACGCTGACGCTTTTGAGGTGAGCCACTTTGTTGGTGGGAATCTGGAGCTCCATGGCGATCTCTTCATCGGTAGGCTCGCGACCGAGCTCTTCGGTCAGCGCCATGGCGGTGCGACGCATTTTGGCGATTTTGTCGACGAGGTGAACCGGGAGGCGGATCGTTTTGGACTGGTTGGCCAAGGCGCGTTTGATGGACTGTTTGATCCACCACGCAGCATAGGTGGAGAGTTTGCCTCCCTTGGTCGGGTCGAAACGTTCTACGGCTTTGATGAGACCGATGTTGCCCTCGCTGATGAGGTCGAGAAGGGGAAGGCCGAAATCTTTATAGTCCATGGAGATTTTCACCACGAGACGGAGGTTGGCTGAAATCATGTGATCGCGGGCGGCCTTATCGCCCTTCTTGATGCGATTGGCGAGTTTCACCTCTTCCTTGGGCGTCAGCAGGGGAGTTTTACCGATTTCCTGAAGGTAAAGTTGGAGAGGGCTGCGTTCGGACGGTGTGGGCTTCTCGGCCGGGGCAGGCTCCGGGCGTTCCAAGAACGAAGGAGCGGTCATGGGCGATGCTTGAGGCGCACCGTTTTCGGAAAAATTCAGACGATTGGTTGGAGTAGAAACGGAGGAGGATGCCATGTTTATTAGTTTTCGTCGGTTGGATTGTGAGGAGCAGAACGCCCCTGACTCGGTCCAGTTAACGTCTGCGACCGCGGTCTGGATCTACGGTTCCGATTTTTTTAACTAATTAGTCAACTATATCGGGAAATGGCGGAAGTCCGAACCCTAACCCGACCAGGAGTAGATTTAAACAGAAACCCTGTAATTATATGAATAACAGTGGTTTAGTTACTAAAAAACGGCTAGTCAGTCAGTCGGTATAAAACCGGACTGATTTTCTACTATTCAGGTTGTTTGTTCCTACCTCAGCGGGAGTTGAGGCCCGCGTGCGGTGCCTCAATCGAGACTGACTACATCTTTTTCGCCAGTGCGACCGCCTTGAAAAGGGCGGAGGCTTTGCTGACCGTTTCCCTGAATTCGGACTCGGGCACGCTGTCGGCGACGATGCCGGCTCCGGCTTGGATGTGAATCTGTCCGTCTTTGATCAGCGACGTGCGCAGCATGATGCAGGAGTCGAGATTGCCATCATAGCCGAAGTAGCCCAGTGCCCCGGCGTAGAAGCCGCGTTGCACCGGTTCCTTTTGGGCAATGATTTGCATGGCGCGGACCTTGGGGGCGCCGGAGACGGTTCCGGCTGGGAACGTAGCGCGCATGAGGTCATAGGCGGATTTCTCGGGGGCGATCCGACCCTCCACTTGGGAGACAATGTGCATCACGTGCGAATAGCGCTCGATCACCATCATTTCCGGAACATGCACACTGCCAAATTCGCAAACCCGACCGATATCATTGCGGGCGAGGTCAACCAACATGAGATGCTCGGCCCGTTCTTTTTCATCGGCGAGGAGGTCGATCTCCAGAGCATGATCCTCTTCCGGGGTAACCCCGCGCTTGCGGGTGCCGGCGATGGGCCGAATTTCCACCCGACTCCCGGTCAGGCGCACATGGACTTCGGGCGAAGCGCCGACGATGGCGTAGTCCACGGTGTCCAAGATAAACATGTAGGGGGAGGGATTCACGGTCCGCAGCGCGCGGTAGAGATCCAAGGGCGTGTGCGTGAACGGCTGCGAAAACCGTTGGGAAGGCACGACCTGAATGATGTCTCCGCTGCGGATGAATTCCTTGCACTCATCGACGACCGTTTCAAAGGCCGATTGAGTGAAGTTGCCGTCGGGCACTTTGATGGTGCCAAGATCGGACAGCGGAGCGGGAGTAAGCTGGGTCGGTTGACTGAGGAGTTCGCAGAGTTCGTTGATTTCGGCCACGGCCGCATCATAGGCGGCGTGGGGATCGTCGCCGATGTGGGCGTTCACGCAGAGCCGGAGCGTTTGTTTGGCGCGGTCAAAAATCGCGGCCGAGTCCACGAGCATGAAGTAGATGAGGGGCAGGCCGTGCTCGTCTCGCGGGGCGACCGGGACGGTGGTTTCAACACGAGTAACATATTCGTAGCCGACAAAGCCGACGGCGCCACCGGTGAAGCGAGGGAGATCGGGAACCGTGACGGGAGTGATGCCAGCCATTTCCGCCTCGATGAGTTTGAGGGGGTCGGCGGGGGTCGGGATGAATTCCTCGTGACCGTCGGAGCGACGGATCGAAGTTGTTTCGGGGCCGCAGGCGTAGATTTTCCGTGGTCGCACGCCGATGAAGCTGTAGCGGGAGAGATGTTCGCCGCCTTCCACGGATTCGAGGAGGAAGGAGGGGCCGGCTTTTTTGAGTTTGGCGTAGGCCGAAACCGGAGTTTCCAAATCTGCCATCAAGTCGGCGTAGACCGGCACGAGGTTTCCTTGGGCGCAAAGGGCGATGAATTGATCTCGGGAAGGCTGGATTTGCATGGGGATCTCGCTCTAATGACTGCGGGTGCGCGGGAAGGGGCAACTCGAAATATCGCCCACGAGGCGTTGCCAACCCGGCAAATGAATCATCACAGTTTTGGGGATGTGGGTCCGGTCCAGTTCTCTGCATGTATTTGCCGGCAGATCCCGATGGGGTTTGTTGCTGGTATTGATGGTCTCGGTCGGGTGGTCGTTGCCACCGCCGGAGGAAGAGGTGGAGGTATTGCGACGGCGATTGGGAACGGTGTCGTCGGACTCCGCGGTGGGACTCTTGGAGCAGGCTGAAGCGATGTGGGAGAGTTTGCGAAATTTTCCGGAGCGACGGTCTCAATACGGCAACCTGGCGGCAGATTTGAGTCGGGCCTATCGCCTGCAGGCCGACTATGATCAAGCGGCGACCAAGGCGGAAATCGCGATTGAAGTCGGTCGAACGTTGGACGAAGCGAAACTCGAAGCACTGGGCCACAATGCGTTGGGCGGGGTTTATTGGCGGCGAGGAGATTATGCGTTGGTTTGGCGCGAGTGGTTGGCGGCGCTATCGTTGCGTGAATCGGTGGGAGATGAGGCCGGGATCGCGGCAACCTATTCCAACATGGGCATTCTGTTGGATGAGCAAGGTGACTACCCGGGAGCCTTGGACTACTACACGCGGGCGCTGGAAATTGACCGCCGGATCGGCAGCGACACGTTGGAAATCGCGGCGACGATCAACAATATCGGCACGGTGCATCAGGTGTTGGAAGATTATGGCTTGGCGCTGAGGCACTACCGTGAATCGCTCGCCTTGCGGGAATCGGAGTCGGATGAACGCGGCATCGCGACCAGTTTGACGAACATCGGCTCGGCTTTGAAAATGGTGGGTGACTTTGACGCGGCCAGAGCGGCGTTTGATCGCGCCTTGAAAATTCGTCGGAAGGCGAGTGATATGCGGGGCATAGCATCGACCTTGGCCGAGTTGGGCTCGAC
>CAXBOL010000233.1:0-7191 GCA_963977295.1 uncultured Opitutaceae bacterium | reverse complement strand
GGTGAAACTCCGGTTTGCCTCTGTGACCTCTGTGAACAACTGCGGTTTTTTTAGGATTAACCACGAAACACACGAATCACCCGAAAGCGGCTTGATGGTAGGAGCCGTGCTTGCACGCGATGAACACGGTGGAGTCGCAAGGTGGATCGATTTAATACAGGATCTTAGTTTCCTCCCTTAGTCTTGGTGAAACTCCGGTTTGCCTCTGTGACCAACGGCGGTTTTTAGGTTAAAAGCGGGGTCCAAACCCCGCCTTTCCTACTTCGCCAGTGCGACCGGCTTACGCAACCACTCCAGCACTTGCCGGGGAGTCACGAGCCGGACCTCCGTCTTGCTCAACGCATAATCGATGAACGCTTCCATGGCCTCACGACGATCAGGCTTTGAGACCGGATAAAGCTGGGTGTGGCCTCCCACCATCAACGGCGCCCGATTCCCGGCAAGGCGGAGATCGAGGGTGTATTTCAAGATCGCCAAAAAATCGGGCCCATCCAGATGCGCCATTTCCAAAACATTCCAATCCAGACCCGTGATCTTGCCTGCCTCGCGATTCCAAATCCAGCCCTCGTGCGTCTTCACGTTATGGTAAATACGCTGCCGTAATCCGGCGGGCACCCCGTAGTGTTCACAAAGTTCATCCTTCGGCACCATAAATTGATGCAAGGGAATTTCCCACACTCCGGGATGCGAGGCAACGCGTTCAACTTGCCCTTGATCAGCCGACAAGGCGTTGCCGGGACTGCCTGCATCCAACGTGTAAGGCCACAGGTAATTGGTGCCGTCTTGATCCGGTTGATTCCCTTCCTCAATGGTCGTGTCATAGACGAATCCGAATTCCGCGATCGCCGCAAAGGTCGCCGCATTGTAAGCGAGAAATGGGGTGCGGAATCCAATCTGATCGGTAGCGGGGATTCCCGCCTTGACGAGGGCGCGACGATTTTGACGCATTTCTTCCAGCCACTCCTCCACCGTAAATTCCCCCCCCTGATGGTGACTGTAGGTGTGATTACCCAACTCATGACCCTCATCGTGGGCGCGCAGATGAACTTCCCTCAACTTGAGCGAAGGATCGAGATACCTGCCGTTGGAATAAAACGCCCCCCTCACCGGGGCGTTATCGAATGTCGCAGCCTGACCGAGGCCCGCCGGATTACGCTTTTCCGCCAGGAAATCCAAGATCCACTCCATGGGCTCCAGATTGGGATTATCATCAAATCCGATCATCACAAACTGCGGCACCTGGGTCGCCGCCAAACCGCCGGGAGGCAGGTCAGACGCAGGGCGATGGTCGGAAGTAGCGTAGGAGGTGGTCACAACAGATACCGCAAGGAGTGTGGCGGGGAGCAAGGGGTTCACCGGCAGATCCAAAACCGCGTTCGCCCTGGAAGCAATCCAACGCCCCGCTTGACGTTAGCCAGATCACCAACGCCCGTGAGCGTTTCGCTTGCACCGCAGGCACCTCCCGTTGACGCTGTCTACTCGGACTTTCGTTCTTACGAATCGTAACCCCTACCTCATGAAACTTACCTCTCTTTGTCTTGCACTGTGCTTGGTCTCCTCCGGATTTGCCGCTGGCGAAAAAATCGCCGTCATTCCCAAAGGCACTACGCATAGTTTTTGGAAATCGGTCGAAAAAGGCGCCCGCCAAGCCGGATCTGAATTCGGGGCCGAAATCGTCTGGAAAGGCCCTCTCAAGGAGGACGACCGCGCGCAACAAATCGCCGTCGTGCAACAGTTCGTGGTCGACGACGCCGACGCGATTGTGCTCGCCCCACTCGACGACACCGCCCTGCGCAACCCCGTTCGTTCAGCCATGGAGCGCAAGAAGCCGGTGGTCATTTTCGATTCCGCCCTCAAAGGCGAAGTCGGCACGGACTTCATCAGTTTCGTGGCCACCAACAATCGACTCGGCGGTCAGCTCGCCGGCGAAGAGTTGGTTCGTCTAATCGGTGGCAAAGGCAAAGTGGTGATGCTGCGCTACTCAGAGGGCTCGGCCAGCACGGCGGAACGCGAGGCCGGCTTCATGGCCGTGATGGAACAGCACCCCGGCATCGAAATGATTCTGGCAAACCGCTACGCCGGAGCGACCATCAGCGCCGCGCAGGACACCGCCATGAATCTGCTCGATAAACTGCGCGAAGCCGACGGCATTTTCACCCCCAACGAATCGTCCACTCAAGGCATGATCCTCGCCCTGCGCCAAACCGGCCTGATTAAAAAGACCACCCTCGTGGGTTTCGATACCTCCAGTTTTCTGTTGTCCGCCTTGAAACGCGGTGACGTCAAAGCGCTGGTCGCCCAAAACCCCACCCGCATGGGCTACCTCGGCGTCAAAACCGCCATCGACTACTTGAGAGGCAACCCGGTCGAACCCATGATCGACACCGGCTGCGTCCTCGTCACCAAAGCCAACATGGACACCCCCGAAGTCCAAGCCGTCATCGGCGACAACTAAAGGGGTGTTAGGCCTAAAACATAATTCAAACCTCCGCCTTCCTTTTTCCGTCCCGATATCAGCGTTTAGCTAGTAAACAATTTCCGGAATAAGAAGTATTATTTTGAGGCGGAGCGGTAGCGAAGCCATTCGTGTCCATTAGTGGTTAAAAAAATCCCCACCCCATGCCACCCCTGCTCGAACTCCACGGGATTAAAAAGCACTTTGGCGCGACCATCGCGCTCGCGGGAGTCGACCTGCACATCGCTCCCGGTGAGGTGCATGCGCTGGTCGGTGAAAACGGCGCCGGCAAGAGCACGTTGATGAAAGTGCTCGCCGGTATCCATCAACCGGATGCAGGTCAGATGACGTTAAGCGGTCAGCCTTTCGCCCCTCGGGGTCCGGCCGAAGCCCGCGCGGCGGGCATCATGATGGTCAACCAAGAGTTGGCGATCGCCCCACACCTTTCGGTGGCCGCCAACATCCTGCTCGGCGCCGAACCCACGCGCGGGCCGCTCCTCGATCGCGCCGCCATCCACCGTCGGGCCACCGCCGCGCTCACCGAACTCGGACGTCCCGACATTCCGCTCGATCTTCCCGCCGGGCAACTCGGTATCGCCGAACAACAGCTCGTCGAAATCGCCCGAGCCTTGGCCGTGGGGTGCCGTGTGCTCGTGCTCGACGAGCCCACCAGCAGTCTCACCGCCGCCGATACCGCCAAGCTGTTCACCCTCATTCATCGGCTCCGCGATCAAGGCACCGCCATCGTCTACATTTCACACTTTTTGGAAGAGGTGCAGACTCTCGCGGATCGTTGCACCATCTTACGCGACGGTGCGACCGTGGCCAGTGCGCGCATCGCCGACCTCACCACCGAAGTGATCGTAAACCACATGGTGGGCCGCGAAGTGGATGAGCTTTACCATCGCTCGGTCCGCACGCCCGGCGAAGTGATTCTTGAGACGGGTCAGCTGGGGAACCCGCCCGCCGTGCAGTCCGCTTCACTGCAACTCCGGCGCGGCGAAGTGCTCGGTCTCGCTGGTCTCATCGGCGCCGGCCGCAGCGATCTGTTGCAATGTATTTTTGGGCTGGAGCCCATTAAGTCCGGCTCGTTGAAAGTGGCTTTGTTCACCGGCCAACCCACACCCCGCCGCGCGTGGCAGCACGGGCTCGGTTACCTCAGCGAAGATCGTAAAACCGAAGGTCTCGCCCTCAACCTTTCCCTCGCGGAGAACCTTACCCTCCCTCGCCTTCCCGCGATCCTAAAGCCAGCCGCCCTTGCGGCTGAGACCGGCACTTGGCTGGAAAAGCTCGGCGTCCGAGCCGCCGGTCCCAGCCAGCCCATCGGGCAACTTTCCGGCGGCAATCAACAGAAAATTGCCTTCGGCCGACTGCTCCGCAACGACGCCGATATTCTCCTCCTCGATGAACCGACTCGAGGCATCGACATCGGGGCCAAACAAACTCTTTACGGCCTCATCGATGAACTCGCCCGCCAAGGCAAAGCCGTCCTCCTCGTGAGCAGCTACCTACCCGAACTCCTCGGCACCTGCGATCGTATCGCCGTCATGTGCCGCGGCACCCTCGGCCCCGCACGTCCCGTCGCCGACTGGACCGAACACTCCATCATGCTCGCCGCCACCGGCACCGAATCCACCGCCGCGTAAGGGATTTTATTAACCACAGATCAACACAGATGGACACTGATAATCTCATCCCGCTCGCCGTCCTATTTTCAAATCAGGATCCGTGTCAATCTGTGTGCATTTGTTCCTCAATTGCCCTAAAGGCCGCCCCTCTCTCCACCCCTTCGGCACACGCTCTTCGAGCGCACCCTCTAGGCGCTTCCGCGCGCCGTGGGGTTAAAACTCAGTCTTAAAACCGTGCTCTCCAAACTCCGCGCTTCTCTTTCTCAAGTCGGTCCCCTCATTGGCCTCATTGTTATCTGTGCCCTCTTTGCGTCGCTCCGTTGGGAGACCTTTGTGCGTTGGGATAACTTTGCCATCATTCTGCAGCAGACGGCGGTCATCGGCATCGCCGCGCTCGGCATGACCATGGTCATCATCGCCGGAGGCATCGATCTCTCCGTGGGCTCCATCATCGCAGTTGGCACCATCGTGATCGCTCTCCTCCTGCAAGCGGGTTGGCCCCCTCTCGCCGCCGCAATCGGGGGTATCGCGGCCTGCGGGTTTTGCGGACTCCTCTCCGGACTCCTCATCACCAAACTGCGCCTCCTGCCGTTTGTCGTGACGCTTGGCATGATGGGTGCCCTACGCGGTGCCGCCAAAGGCCTGGCAGGGGAGCAACCCATCTACCCCGACGAAGACACGTGGATCAACAACCTCATGCAACTCGGGGAACCCGGCACCCTGCCCGGGGGCGTCTGGCTGACGTTGGGTTTCGCCGTGCTAGTCGCCGCCGTGCTCAAATACACCCGCTTCGGCCGCCACCTCTTCGCCGTGGGCTCAAACGAACTGACCGCCCGCCTCTGCGGCGTGCCCGTCGAGCGCGTGAAGATTTTGGTCTACATCCTCGGTGCGGCCTTCGCGGGCCTGGGAGCCGTGTTGCAGTTCGCCTACCTCACCGGAGGAGACCCGACCACGGCGGTTGGACTTGAGCTCAACATCATCGCCGCCGTCGTCATCGGTGGCGCCAGCCTCGCGGGTGGCCAAGGCACCGTCACGGGCACACTCGTCGGAGCCCTCATCATGAGCGTCGTCGCCAACGGGTGCACCAAACTCGGCCTCGCCAACTGGGTGCAGGAAATCGTGACCGGCGTCATCATCGTCGCCGCCGTCACCCTCGACGCCCTCCGCCACCGTGGAACAAAAGCGTAGTCTAAGTAGTTGGTAACTCGCGAGGTGCAGGGAATAATCCCGATCCACTCTTGCGGGTAGGATACGGGCCTCACACCGTGTAGGCTGTGAAATCCGCCGCGCCATCCATCCAGCCCAACTGCCACATGAACCGGGCGTATTGGGACGAACTCTCGGAGGACTACGACGAGCAGATTTTCAGCGTGTTACGCTCCGATGACACGGGCCAAATCGCCGAGTGCATCGCGCAACATGCCGACCCCACCCACACCGCCGCCGACCTGGGCTGCGGTCCCGGTCAAATCACCCCACTCCTCGCCGCCCAGTTTGGCCATGTGCACGCCTGCGACATTTCTCAAGGGTTGCTGGAAAGCGCCCGCCAGAATTGTCACCCCTACGAGAACGTCGATTTTCATCGCTACGACCTCGCCAACACCCAACCCCCGTCCTTCGCCCCGGTCGATTTTGTGGTCTGCGTCAACGTGCTGCTCACCGCCGATCTTGAGATCCGCGAACGGCTCTGGGAACGCGTCACCAGTCTCGTGGGCCACCAAGGCACGCTGTTGCTCGTGCTGCCTTCCCACGAGTCTGCCCTCTACACCAATTTTCGACGCCTCGATTCCCACGTGCGCTCTGGACACAGCGGCGCAGATGCCGTGCATCACGGCCTCGACCGCGAAGGCAATGTGCCCCAACTCGAACAAGGCGTGCGCGGCATCGACGGCGTGAAAACCAAACACTTCCTCCGCGAAGAAATTATGGTGCAACTCGCCGACCGCAGCCTGCAGGTCGAACAGATCTCCAAGATCACTTATGACTGGGCCACCGAGTTTGCCGATCCCCCCGAATGGCTCGGTGCCCCCCACCCGTGGAACTGGTTGGTCGTGGCCAAACGCTGAGCGTTGCTCCCTTGATCGGAGAGATTTGGACCCATCACTCGAGCCATCGTCGACCGATTTTCCAGCCGACGTAAACGCCTATCAAGGCCGTGATCCCACTGATGACGATTGCCCAGCCGATCCCCAGCGGTTCGGCTAAAACCCACCCCCCATAACTGCCCAGCATGGCCCCCGTCATGGTAAAGAGCTTCATTACCACGATGCTTAAACTCCGGCTACGGGCTCTTCAAGACTAGGCCTCGCCGAGCGAAGGCGGGACCGGGGCAAATAAATTCCTGTAACTTTTCCCCCCGCCCTGGGTTGTAGATAAGCGAACCCGCTGCAGCGCTCGCAGCCTTGGCAGCCCTCGCACCTCCCAGCTATGTTTTCCGACTTTCGCCTCACTCTGCGCAATCTCGCCAAATCGCGTGGTTTCGCCCTCATCACCATCATCACGCTCGCCGTCGGCATCGGTGCGGCCACCGCCATCTACAGCGCTCTGCGCGCTTTGGTGGTGCATCCGTTTGATTTCCCAGAATCAAACGAGCTGGTGCACGTCTGGTCGGGTGATGGCTGGCCGCTCTCGCCAGCCGACTTCATCGATCTGCACGATCAATCCACGTCCTTCGAATCGTTCGGCGTTTATGCTCCCGGCTCGGTCAACATCGGATCCGAAAACGCTCAAGCCGTAGTCGGCGCCCGCACGACTTACGGGGTCTTACCTTCGTTTGGCGTGCGCCCGGCCCAAGGTCGCTGGTTTGAACCCGCCGACGACGCCGAAGGTGCTCCTCCGGTCGCCATCATCAGCCACCCACTTTGGCTGCAGACCTTCGGGGGCGACCCAAATCTCGTCGGCCAGACCGTCCGGCTCAATGGCTCCAATACCACCGTCGTCGGTATCATGCCTGCCGATTTCGAATTCGTCGGCCCGTGGATTCGCACGGAGGACTGCCAAGTTTGGTTACCCTACAGCATGGACGAGGAAACCCGAGGCCAACGGAGCAGCCACTGGCTTTGTGGGATTGCCCGCCTCCGGGACGGAGTCACCGTCGGGACGGCCGAC
>CAXBOL010000232.1:0-7207 GCA_963977295.1 uncultured Opitutaceae bacterium | reverse complement strand
CACAGCAGCGGAATGCCCAACGCCCCCATCACCAGAAACAACACCGCCAGCACGTCCTGCATGATCAGAATTCCGATCGCGATCCGACCGTGCAAAGACCCCATTTCACCATTTTCCTCCAGCGACTTCACGGCAAACACCGTGCTCGAAAAACTGAGGGCAAACGCAACCAAGGCTGCCGTGCCATAAGACAAGTCGGTGAACCGAGGAATTCCCACCGCCGCCAGTCCGATGAACCCCACGGCAAACAGAACCACGACCAGGAGCGTGTGCGCGGAGGTCCCTGCCCAGATTTCCGGCCGCAACAGGGACCGCACCCGGAGTTTTATCCCGATGGAAAACAGCATCAACGTGATGCCGAGATCCGCCAAAAAATCCAAACTCCCTCCTCCGGTCTTACCGAGTGCACTCAGCACAAATCCCGCCACGAGAAACCCCACCAGCGGAGGGAGTCGAAAGCGTTGGGCGAGCAGTCCGAAGAAAAACGCGATGGCGATGAGTAAGGCGTCCATGAACCTTAACCCTCCAGCAGAACTGATACCGAGTCGATCAAGGTCGTATTATTTTTGCCCAACGTCAGCCAAGTTGCATCAGCGATCAGGCCATCGACCCACTCTTCAATCATGGTCATTCGCCCCTTTTTGTCGGCTTGCCAGTGTGCCCCACACCCACCATGATCCGGCTTGTTCAGCCGCCGCCCCAATAACCCCTTAAAGAAAGATTGGATCATGAAAAAATACCTCGTCATCACGCTGCTCACATTCGGTCTAACCTCCGGCGTTTTCGCCGAGCAGGGTCGAAGTCATCACGCGCCGATTTCTTTCGTCGTGCCCAGTGCCGGCACCTCCGCGGTCAGCAAAGATCAGTTCCTCGTGGTCGTCATCGAGTCCGCCCAAATCAGTCACCACGGCGTGCCGATTTCCGCCGACGGGTTGGTCGACTATCTCAACGAAACGATGTCAGCGGAAAACACGGTCTACCTTGCCGTGCACATCCGAGAAGGTGTCACGTATGGTGATGTCGTGCACTCCCTCGATGCCCTGCGGAAAACCACCGCGAAGAGCATCGCCGTGAGCATGAAGGAACTCCCCATCGGACGCGAAGTTTAAGCAGTCTGGCTGCATCCTTGGACGCCCGTTGGCTTCAAGCCAACGGGCGGCACTGTGGTTAAATATCTCAACTTTCGGCGACTCTACCCGTTCCCGGAAAGGCAACCCTGACGGAAATAGGGCAGCCTCGAAACTAGGAAAATCATCCTAGGGTTCAATACACCGCCAGCTCACTCCTGAAGCTTGCGATGACCTCATCGGAAAGTTGCGTAAGACGACTTCGTCCCATCGCCAACCGATCGCATAGTTGATCGGCACCCGCTTCCAAGTTTTCGATCCGCGCCAATGCTTCGTCCCGTCCGTATTCAGACGCGGAAAACGCGACCTGATCTATCCCCAATGCCATGAAAGATCGACTGAGTTTTTCCGCAGAATTCGGCGCAAAGCCAACCGGCACTGCCCCCTCCGTCATGGCGATAATCAACCCGTGCAAACGATCACTAATTGTCAGTGCCGCTCGAGGATAAAGCGCTCGGACCTTAACCTCATGCTCGGGATGGAGATCGTCTTCCCAAAGCAGACATTCCGCCCCCCAGCGCTCCGCCAATTTTAAGGCCAAGGACTGATCACGACGAACCTGCGTAACCAGATGAATTCGTAACCTTCGGCGGCGAGCATAGGTTTCCACCGCATCCAGCCACGAATCACCTACCGGCCCTCGGTCCGATCGAATCGACACGACCAAAAGATCCCGAGGTTCACGCCGAGATCGCCGCAAGGACGCATCGTCCTGACCCAACGCGCCCACCCAATCTCAACTCACGGGATCTCGCCACGAGACCACCTGACAAATCGAGAGCATCAGGTTCATGGCAGGTCGCCAAGTGGCCACCTGTTCCCGCAGTCCATGCCCGCAATGGATAGCCACCCCTCCTCCGAGCCGAACCGCCATCGTGGTCATCCACCGAGCGCCAAAACTGCGACGCGGCATGCTCATAAATGACTCGCCCGAATTCATGGTCATAACCGTTGTGCGCCCCCTCGCGGGTCGACGACACGCGGCCATCCAAGCCTCACGGGAGGTGAAGAGTTGATCTCTGTCACGCAGAGGGAAAGACGCCAGATAACCACTGCTGTTGGCTCCTCCAAAAAGGTAGATATCCCCGAAAGGCCTTAACCTTTCGAAAAAGGCACGGCTAAGCACCGAGTCCCCCAAATTATCGTCTTGTCCGTGCACGTCAAAAAACACTCTCGCCAGCATCTCGGGACGTTATCCCCGCCACTCATTACTTCCATCTCCCATCCATCTCACTTGGAGGCATTTTTCGCCCCCCTTCTTTGCCCACCGCAGTTGAGGCGCCATCCGACATGGGCTTTACTCACCAATAATCCGCCAATCCTCGGAAATTAGTCCCGGCCTTCCGGCACTCGCACGAATGGCGCAGAGACCCAGTTAGGGAAAATTCGACGCGCCTTTTGCCGTAGGAATACGAGATTGAGCGGCAAATAAATCGGCCGGAATCCGTGCTGCCGCGCCATATCATTGAAGAAATTATGACGACGTAAGGTGCTCGCCAAGGGATCGAGCTGAGTCCCGGAACGAACCATCGATTGCGCCTTTTGACGCCAGCAACTCAGCGTTTCCTCCCGTGCTTTGACCTGCCCCCACATCGGGGCAATGACCGACAACCGTGCATCTACGGCGAGCTCCTGATGCGAGGAAAAATCGAAGGGGATAAACCTGGCCATATAGTCCCGTCGGAATGCCAAAGCGCTGGTCGGATAGTAGAAATGAACATCGTTCAGAAGGTAAGTGGCACGACGGTAGTCCCTACGCTGTTTCGACTTGGCATAATTTTCCCGGATGTCCGCACCGGCCTCATCGATCAATCGCATTGGGGCCTGCACCATCACGGTATCGCCCCCCCACTCCTCCTCGTAGAGTTCAAGTCGCTTCGATTCATACGTATCGTCGCCGTCAAGCAGATGAATATGATCACCGGTCGATACGGCAAAGGCCTCGCCGATGGCATTTGCCTGCGAGGCGATCGCTGAACGGCCACTTACGCGACGGCCCTCGATCAAAGTGATCTTCGAACCGTAAGCGCGGAGCAGCTGAATCGATTCGTCGGTGGATCCGTCGTCATACACGATCACTTCATCCGCTGCCCGCGTTTGGCCCAAAACCGAATCCACACAATCGCGCAGCCAAGACCCGTTGTTGTAGTTATTGATCAAGACGCTTATGCGCTTGGGCGGAGAAGATATGGGCACGATAATAAACGATTACGGGAGCGATGCGGACGGATGATTATTTCACATTTGATTAACGTAACTGATGGGGTAAAGGAGCACTAGTCACGAAGAGGGTTGAAAGAAAACTCAATTGTCGAGCCGCCAGCAGGTAACGATCTGACCCGTTGGACGCGACTAATTTCGTTTCCCCTCGCGCACTGCAGCTTCGGCCCGCCTTCGCGCCAAGATGGACTTCAACCGAGCCGCGGGTGCGCTCACCCAACTCGGCATCCAATACCTCGCCAGTTGTTGCAGATATCTTGGGTTCCGCAACGGCCGCAATGGAGGTTCTCCGTGTTGTGCCGCGATGTGATTAAAACTACGAATCCGCAGCTTGGTGTCATTAAGTCGCGGGCCATGCACGAGGCCATTCTGCTCCGCCATCGATCCGGGACGAATCCGATAGTAAACACTGGCGTAATCCACCGCCAGAATCGGCCCGCAAAACACTGCGTGCAGCGTAAGGTAGGTATCCGCCGCGCTGTTCGCACCGTCCAGATGGACCCGAGGGAGGACATAGTCGAGGTAATCACGGCGAAACGCTAAAGCACTCGAGATATAGAAATAATCGGTTTCGTTATGCCGATAGATATCACGGCGATAATCCGACCGATGCTTTCGCTCCTCATAAAATACCCCGGTCTGTTCGCCACTCGGATTTACGGTGAGCATCGGCCCCTGAACCATCACGGCGTCAGGGCAATCCCGCCATCGTTTTTCATAATCATCGAGATGCTCGGGAAGGTAAGCATCATCCCCATCCAGGATGTAAAGGTGGTCCGCGGAACTCGCGGCAAATGCTCCGGAAATGGCCGCCGCGGCAGACGCCCGGCCCGACCGGGTAAAATCATGCACCCCTTCAATGAGTTGGATCTTTTTTCCGTAAGAACGCAAAATCGCGATCGAGTCATCCGTTGAGCCGTCATCATAAACGACCACTTCATCAGCCTGACGCGTTTGGGCGAAAACGGAGTCCAAACAGGCCCGTAACCAAGGCCCGTTGTTGTAGTTATTGATAAGAACTCCGATTTTCATGGTCGATCAGCTCAGCCTTTCGCAATACGGGAGAGCTCAACGTTGTCTGCAAGCTTGCATCCCGTCCCCGCATCCGAGGCGGATTTTCCATTCCCCTGATTTTATCTTCGGCAGGAGCATCCTGAATCCGCCCATGCCCTATTTCGGAGCGGCATCCGCGAGTGCGATGGTGTGGTGAAGAAGTCCCAAATTTCCCACTGCTCCGTGCCCCGGCAGCACCTGTGCCGCATCAGGGTATGCCGCCAAGACACGGCGTATGGTATTCGCCCAATTGCTCACCGAGGCGTCGGCTACATTGCCCAGTCCACGACTCTCCGCTGCTCTCACCGCACACCCTCCAGCGAGCACTTTCACCGCGGGAACCCATACCACCACATTGTCCTCCGCGTGTGCCCGTCCGGGGTAGAAAATCTCCACCTCGCCGATCCGCTGTTTCTCCCCGATCGCGAGTCGATACAGGTCAAAAGCGTCCGTTGGTGTCACCCCTGCCAACTCCAACGTGCGAGGCGAGGCCACCACGCGCACGCCCCGCTCGGCGAACACTTCCCATCCTCCCAGACGGTCATCATGAAAATGGGTCACAATTAAACGGGCCACCGGTAATTTGAGTTCACGATCGATCCAAGCCAGCAGAGCTCGAGACGGTTCCGCCCCCCACGCGGTGTCGACCACGACGAGTTGCTTACCTTCCCGCACCACCAACCCGTTCGACTGCACCCGTCCCCAAGATTCCGTCTGTTGCCACGACGTGTGGACCCACACTCCATCCACCAAGGGCACGACCTCCACTTCGACCTCGGACGCACTGACAATCGATTGGAGTCCCACCCAAGCGATGACCACTGCTAGGCTTTTCCATCTCATGAATCTCATCACCCTGCCTGCGCCTCTTCGTCGCATTAAATTCGAAAATAATCGGCGCATCATCACGAGATTCATAGTGGAGAGACCCACGTCTCAAAACCCCGGTCAAGCCTTCGTGGTTCATTCCCCCAGAGACTGCCAAGGCAGCAAGAGAGACCTTTGGTTATGATCTCAAACAGGCCTCAACTTCACCCTGGGACCCCGGTGGAGAAATCGCCTCAGAACATGCCTCGCCAGATTTTAACATCGTCGACGCAGACGGTTAAATCTACTCGTCGCCCATGCCCGCAGCCGCCGATTCCGATTTCGTCCAGAGTCTCGAATACAACCACTTCACCAACCCGCACTACAACGTGGACTTCAAGGGCGCCGGGGAGCTTCGCATCAACGCCGAGGGCACTACCTACACCTTCACCGGCACGCGGCGCGGCAGCTTGGGCTCGAAGTCCGGAGAGATGAAATTCCACGCGGAGGATATTCGCAATGTGGAGGTGAACCACGCCATCGTTCGCTTCACCACCGGTCTTGGTAAATCGGGCCGCAACAAAGTGCCGTTCGTGTTCCACCTGCCCGACGAACGCACCGCGCACAGCATCGCCGCACTCCTGCCCGACCACAAAGACGAAACCCACACCGAGGCTCAGGACTTCGCGGCCCGCCTTGACGAAATCGCTGGCCCCGCCGACGGCGGACTTTCGCTCACGAAAATCATCATCGGTCTCAACGTCCTCGTCTTCGTCATCATGGGCCTGCTCGGCGCCGGTTGGATTCAAACCGAAAGCATGTTACCCTACATCCTCTACGGCGCCAACAACGGCGCGGCCACCACCGACGGCGAATGGTGGCGGTTGCTCACCAGCATGTTCATGCACTTCGGCATCCTCCACCTCGCTCTCAACATGTGGGCGCTCTATGCGGCAGGCGGATTCTTGGAACGTATTTTGGGGCCGCGATCTTTCCTCTTCACCTACGTCGGCGCGGGCCTCGCGGGCGGGTTTGCCAGCATCGCATGGTATGGCGATCGCGTGTGGAGTGCCGGTGCGTCGGGCGCCGTGTTTGGCGTATTCGGAGCCCTCCTCGGCTACGTCTTGCGGCAGAAGCAAGCGATCCCCCGGAGTGTTTACCAGTCGATGCTCAAGAGCTCTCTCAGCTTCGCCGGTTACAACATCCTCTTTGGTCTGGTCCGCCCCGGCATCGACAACGCCGCCCACCTCGGCGGCCTCGCCGGCGGCTTTGTTTTCGCCTGGATCCTGGCCCTCCCGCTCAACCGCGAAGTGCGAGCCCGCCAATCCGGTCGTCGCTTGCAACTCGGGTTGGTCGCTCTCGTCCTCCTCGCCGCCACCGGGGTCGCAACTACCCCTCGATTCGACTACACGGTCAGCGACGCCATGACTTGGAATGACGTCAACCGCCCTTTCATAACCCAGGAAGTTGAGCTGCAAACGGAACAGCAAAAAACTTTGGCCAACTTAGGCTTTCCGGAGCAGGCCACCGCCTTAACTCAGCTGATCGAAACTCGCTTAATTCCGTTCTACGAGGAGTGGACGCGCTCGCTCGCCCCGCTCCGCCTCAATCCCGAAAAACAAACCGCCCAGGCTCGGGATTCTCTCACGAAAATCCTGGCGATGAAACTCGACAATTACCGTCAGCTCGTCGCCGACCTCCGGGCTCAGGATCCCGCCGCCATTTCACACTACGAAGCGGCCGAAGCCCAAGTCGTAGCCGCCATCACCCAGATGCAATCCGGCCGCTAGGCCCCCCAGTCCGCCCCATACCACCCAACGGACTCAGCCCCCTCGCAACTTGTCAAAAGTCACGGTATGACGTCCTTGGTTTGTCTTGTCAAAAGTCACGGTATGACGTCCTTGGTTTGTCCTTGTCAAAAGTCACGGTATGACGTCCTTGGTTTGTCCTACGGCGGCCTGCGCTTCGCCGGCCTCCCTCCCGCCCTCCATCGCCTTCAC
>CAXBOL010000231.1:0-7221 GCA_963977295.1 uncultured Opitutaceae bacterium | reverse complement strand
TCAAAGCATCCACCAACCCGGCATCCTGCCTTAAAGTGTCATGACCTCCGAGGGGCTCCCCGCGCAACGCGTCCATCGGCCAATTCAGCGAAAAAAGTAACGTAGACTCAGGCGCGGCCAACGTATTTTGAAAACGGGTCACCTTCGCAGCCGTTTTCACCGGATCAGCGAGGTCAGAGGGGTCGAGCACCGCCATCGCCACCATGACCGCAGCAGCCTGCCGATCTGATTGCGGCCAATCCCCCGCTTGCTCACCCAGAATCCGGTCGACCTTTTCTTCGCTGAAGGTCGCCGCCAATTCCACCAAATCGAGTGACTTCACTAAATCCACCCATGGCGATGCGGCCAATACCCAAGCCGACGCGCCCACCCACAAAATGATCCGAAGCCATGTCTTCATTGCCGTCATCAGGCACCGGCACCACCCCCACCGCAAGTTTCCTCCCTCCGCCCGAATCCAATCAATGGCCGCTGCCAAACTGGCCCATCACCACCTTCTGACACCGCGGGCAAATCGTATGGGTAATTTTCGGAAACTCCTCCTCCTCCAAAATTCCGGAGACTTCCACCGCTTTTTCCACCGGCAACCACCCCTGATACTCGGTCGCCATCATCTGACACCAACTGCATATCCTGACGAAATGTTCTCCTCGCGGACGGTGTAGTTCGAGCAAAGGAACCGACTCGCGAGTCTCTTCACGCAACAAAGTTGACTCGAACTCCAATTCCCCGCTCGCCAAATTCGAAATGGTCATGGCGAGCCACCTGCGTCGATCAGGCGCATCGCAGCGATAGCGATAGCAGACGGGGATTCCCTCCTTTGCTCGTTGCACCAACAGCTTGTAGATCGAACGGAGAGAGTTGTCCACGACGCACTCCCATACACTCTTACCGATCATTCGATCACCCATGATCGTCTCCCCGCCATTCTTGGCTGCAAAATTTTGCCACGCCTCATTAACCCACGTGATGAGACCGTCTTGGTCGATGCGATAGGCCACCGGATCGAATGGCGAAACCGTCTCCGAGTCTGATCCCGAGCTTTGCGGAGAATCATTCATTAAGGTCAGGGACATTAGTCCTACTCGCCACGACCCTCAATCTCTATCCACGCGTCGTGATAAAAATCAATTCGCCGAAATAATTACTCGTTTTGTCGTCACGAGCATTTCCGCAAATCACTCGCCTGAGGCGCTTTTTGTGAGACGCCGCGGGTGTAAGTTATTGAAGGCTTTCAACTGACATTTCGGGCAAATGGAGTGAGTGACCTGGGGCAGTTCCTCTCCCGACATCACGCCGAGCAGCTCCATTGCTACCTCGACCGGAAGCCAAGCGTCGGGAGGGACCGCGACGTTTTGGCACCAGCTACAAACCCGCACAAAACGATCTGGCCGATCCGCCCCTTCCTTGACCGAAACTTCCACCTCCCGCGATTCGCTCCGCACTACACGAGTCCTGAATTCAACCATCCGACCATCCGGCGACTCGATTTCCATCCGAAACCAGCGCCTCGCATCCGGCGTGTCTCCCCGGTATTCAAACGAAACTGAACGACCAGACCTGGCGTGTTTCAAAAACATTCGGAAGAGCTCTCTCAGCGACGCATTCGGTATGCATCGCCCGAACACCCTCCCCTCCCGGAGTTCGTCGAAGACGGCAGATCCGTTCACATTCGGCACGCTCTCCCACCAAGACCCGTCGACAAAAGTGAAGTGATCGTCTTGATCGACGCGCAAAGCAACCTCTGTTATCCCGTGGTTTGACCAAATGGACGGGTTCGTTTGGACTGGGGTAATGTCCTCATCTAACATGATATGGGAACCCACTTGAGGTCGCCTTAAAATTCAAGCTTTAACGAAGTCTAACTGATTACCCCACAATTAACGGTAAAGGAATCCCTTGGCGCGTGGCTCACCGAATTTGCCATTGGCAGCCCCGGGGTCCGCATGGCACGTTCGGCGGTCCTCCATGTCAACGTCACTCCCTTCTCCTTCTCCCGCTATCACCAACGTCCTCGCTGAGCGCTACGCCTCGCCAGCCGTCAAAGCCATCTGGTCACCCACCGGACGTGTGCAGATCGAGCGGGACTACTGGATCGCCGTAATGAAGGCCCAACGGGATCTCGGCATCGCCATTCCCGCCGCCGCCATCGCCGACTACGAAAAGGTCAAAGATCAAATCGATCTTGCCTCCATCGACGCCCGCGAACGCGTCACGCTCCACGACGTCAAGGCCCGCATCGAAGAGTTCAACGGCCTCTCCGGTCGCGAAACCATTCACCTCGGACTCACATCCCGCGATCTCACCGAAAACGTCGAGCAATTGCAGATTCTGCGCTCTCTCGGCGTCGTGCGCCTCAAAGCCGCCGCCGCCCTACTCGGCTTCGCTAAACGGGCTAAACAATACCGTAAACTCCTCCTCACCGGCCGCACCCACAACGTCCCAGCTCAGCCCACCACGCTCGGTAAACGCTTCGCCATGGCGGGCGAGGAATTGCTCTCCGCCTTCACCCGGCTCGACGAGCTCGCCGCCCGCTACCCTGCCCGCGGACTCAAAGGAGCTGTCGGCACTCAGCTCGACCAATTCACGTTGCTCGGAGGAGACGCCAAAAAGGTCGCCCGCCTTGAAGCCCGGGTGCTCAAACACCTCGGATTCAGCCGCGCCCTCGGCGCCGTGGGTCAAGTTTACCCCCGTTCCCTCGATTTTGAGGTCGTCTCCGCCCTCCATCAGATCGGCGCTGCCGCCGCCAGCTTTGCGACCACGCTCCGCCTCATGGCCGGGCAGGGCCTCCTCACTGAAGGGTTCCAAAAGGGTCAGGTTGGCTCCTCCGCCATGCCCCACAAGATGAACGCCCGCAATTGCGAGCGCATCTGCGGGTTCTCAACCATCCTCTCAGGCTACGTGACCATGACTGGTGCTCTGGCTGGCGACCAATGGAATGAGGGCGACGTGTCCTGTTCGGTCGTCCGCCGAGTGGCTTTACCCGATGCATTTTACGCCATCGACGGCCTACTCGAGACCCTCCTCAATGTGCTGAATCAGGTCACCGTATTCCCGAAAGTAATCGCCGCGGAATCTGCCCGCAACCTGCCTTTCCTCGCCACCACCACCATCATGATGGCCGCCGTCAAAAAAGGCGCGGGACGCGAAACCGCCCACGCGGCGATCAAGGAACACGCCCTCGCTTCCGCCGCCGCCATCCGCGAAGGACAGGACCCTGCCATGGTCGACCGACTGGCCGCCGATGCCCGTCTCAGCCTCACCGCCCCCGAGATTCACGCCATCCTCCGCGATACTGACCGGTTCGTCGGCGCGGCCCCCGCGCAAGTGGATGCCTTCGCCGCCGCCGCTCGCGAGGCGACCCGCAAGGTCAAGGGCGCCGCCTCCCTCAAACCCGGTAAACTCCTCTGAGACCCGGTGATTTCGCCCCTCCCCGCGGCGCTCAATCGGTAATCTCAGTGGCTCACTCGCAATTCGTCATTGCCAGCCGCCGAGCGCCCGCGCCACTTTCTCCCTTCACGCATATAACTCCTTTTCCCGATATTTAAGACACACACACCATGGCAGAAGAACTCGTAGGTAACGTTTTGGTGGGCCAATCAGGAGGCCCCACCGCCGTCATTAACTCCAGCATCGAAGGCGTCGTCGCCGAGGCGCTGAACCATGACTGTATCGAGGAAATTTACGGCACGCTCAACGGCGTGTTGGGCATCCTCAACGAAGATTTCATCGATCTCGCTTCGGAGTCGCAGCAGACCATTCGCGGTCTCCGCCACACTCCCGGCGCGGCCCTTGGCACCTGCCGCTACAAGTTGAAGAACCAGTCTGATTTCGAGCGCGTGCTCGAGGTCTTCAAAGCGCAAAACATCCGCTACTTCTTCTACGCCGGCGGCAACGATTCCCAAGACACCGCCGACAAGATCTCCAAACTCGCCCAAGAACAGGGCTACGAGCTCCGCGTCATCGGCATCCCTAAGACCATCGACAACGACCTCCCTGTCACCGACCACTGCCCCGGCTACGGCTCCGTGATCAAGCACGTCGCCACCACCGTGCGTCAGATGGCCTGCGATCACGAAGCCATGGGCCAAGGTGATCTCGTTTCGATTCTCGAGGTCATGGGCCGCAACGCCGGTTGGATCGCCGCCGGCGCCTCCCTCGCCAAACGTCGCGACCACCCACACGATCCTCCCCACATCATTCTCCTCCCTGAGGTCGCATTCTCCGCCGAAAAATTCATCGGCGATGTGCAACGCACCCTCAAACGCGAGAAGCACTGCTTCGTTGTCGTGGGTGAAGGTCTCGTCGATGCCGATGGCAATTACGTCGCCGCCGCCGAAGCCACCGACGCATTCGGTCACGCTCAACTCGGCGGAGCCGCGGAATTCCTCCAAAGCTTGGTCGAAGCCAACATCGCCGGCGTCAAGGCTCGCACCGCCAAGCTGGGTATCGCGCAGCGCGCCGCCGTGACCAACGGCTCGAAGACCGACGCCGATGAAGCCTTCCTCGCCGGCCAAGCCGCCGTGGTCGCCGCCATCAATGGTGAAACCGACAAAATGGTCACCCTCCTACGTGGCGATGGGGATGCTTACTCCTGCGAAACCGGTCTGGCTCCCTTGGCCGAAATCGCCAACGGCGTGAAGAAACTCCCGCGCGAGTGGATCAACGAAGATGGCATCTCAATGAACTTCCAGTTCGTCCGCTACGCCACCCCGCTCATCCAAGGCGAAACCCCCGTGCCGCACGAAAACGGTCTCCCCCACTTCTCGAAGTTGGATAAAGTCCGCGTCGACCGCCAACTCGACCCGCACGAATTCTAAGCTGGGGCGACATCGCCCCTCTGATTTTTAAAACCCGGCCCTCGATTATTTTGGGGACCGGGTTTTTTAATGCCCCGCCGCCCCCTCCCGCACTTCCCCACTTTCCTTCACCATGACAACGCCGTCGAAAATCATCGCCATCGCCGGTCCTTCCAGTTCCGGCAAATCGTGCGTCGCTCAAGGCTTGGCCGCCCGCCTCGGCACGACCCAGTGCCAGTGTATTGCGCTCGACAACTACTACCGCGATCTCCGGCAAATGCCCGTCAGCGAACGCGCCCAGCAGGACTTCGATTGCCCCGACGCCTGGGAAAGCGAACTGATCGTGGCCCACGTCAAGCAACTGAAACAGGGCCACTCCGTCCGTATTCCGCAGTATGACTTCACGGCCCACCTTCGCGCCGACTTCACCCGTGAAGTTACACCCAAGCCTTTCATCATCCTGGAAGGGCTTTTCGCCCTTTGTTACGCTGACCTCCTGCCGCTAGTGGATCTGGCCGTTTTCGTGGATATCGACGATGACATCGCCCTCGCCCGCCGTATCCAACGCGATGTCAACGAGCGCGGTCGCACCCCGGAATCCGTGATCGCCCAGTTCCGAACCACCGTGCAACCGGCCATCGCCCGCTACATCCGTCCGTCCGCCGCCGCCGCGACCCTCAAATTAGACGGGGCCGCGGATCTCGACGGCAGCATCGCCGCCATCGCCGCCATTGCCGCACGCCTGACCTGATACCAACGTCCTTTGATAAATAGACTCTAGGGCAAGTTATTCTGAGGTAAGGCGTGACCGCCCTCCGTCGCCAAGGCTTCCACCTTCGCCGAGGCTGCGGCGGACACGGTTGGAGGACACGCTGGGCGCGCCATCAGGCTGATGTCCCCGGAAAAACTCTCTCGCCACACCACTGCGGACGGCCCGGCGGTCCGTCCCTACCTTCCGCCGTCCAAATCACCCAAGACGTTGGTATAAGGAGGAACCGTCCGTGCCCGCTGAGCGTCACCGTAGGAGCCGTGCTTGCACGCGATGAACCCAGCAGAGTGGCTACCACCGCAGGATTGTTCTCCAACCGCGAAAAACGCGAAGCCCAAGCAGCCGCGAAAGGCTGTCCAGAGATCAGATCAAAGTCCCTTACACTAATTTCCGCAGTTGAAGAAGGTCACTGAGACCACGTAGGATGGCACAGAGTTCACCGAGCGATGGTTAAGGGGTAAATCTTTGGGTGAGCAACTTTCCCTTTCGGGGTGAAGATACCTTCTTCTCCGTTTCTTCCCCTAGTCTCTGTGAAACTCCGGTTTGCCTCTGTGCACTGCGTGACGAACTGCGTTTTAGCGGATAAAAGAGCACGAAGTGACTGGTTCACCGACATTTGCGACCTTCTTTGTTTCCTCTGTTTGCTCCTGTAAAATCTGATTTTTTCAGTCTGGAGGTATCAGAAGTGGCCCCGATCCAGACATCTAGACTGCCTGCCAAAGTCACTTCACCCGCAGTCGCGCCACGTCAGTAGCAGTGACCGACGAGGTGCCCGACGCGAAATTGGCGCGCAGAAAATTAACGAGACTGGCCACCGAGGCATCGTCGTAGAGCACGCCAAACGCTGGCATGACCACCGCGAATTTTTCCCGATCTGCCGGGAGCACTGCGGCGGGACCTTGGAGAATGACCCGAATGAGTTGATCGGGAGCGCCTGCGACGGTGGGACTGCCCATCAATGCGGGCTGCATGCCCGGGACCCCACTGCCGTTGGCCATGTGGCAAGCCGCACATATCTGCGTGTAGATCTGTCCGCCGGGCGTTTGCGCGCCGATCGCGCGAAACGAATCGTTGGACGATGTGCGCAGCATGCCCGCGGGGGTCGAGGCTTCCGTTTCACCCGTGTAGAACACACGCCAAATACGACCTCGCTCGGTCTCGCTGATGTAGAGCGAACCATCGGGCCCTACCGCCACCCCAGCCGGACGGTAACGGGCCTCGCGGGTGTTGGTAAACTCCTCCACCCCGGCGAATTGATCGGCGAAGACTTCATAACGACCGCTGCCGTCGTCGTTCTGCCGAGGCATCCCTTGATCATCAAACGGCACAAACGCCACGTGATAGCCCGCTTGCGAACGCGGAGCCCGGTTCCAGGAGCCGTGAAAGGCGACGAACGCACCGTGGCGGTAGTGCTCCGGAAATTGGTCGGCATCATAAAACGTGATGCCCAATGGCGCCCAGTGCGCGGGAAACGCCACTACCGGGCGATCGTAGGGATCCGGGTCGACACGCTTGAAGTTGTCACCGCCGTATTCCGGCGCACGCATGTGAGCCTGTTTGATCGGATCCCAATAAGTGTAGGGCCAGCCAAAGTCGGAACCTTCGCGCACCACGTGCATGACCTCGGATACCCGCTCGGCGTTATCGAGGACA
>CAXBOL010000230.1:0-7230 GCA_963977295.1 uncultured Opitutaceae bacterium | reverse complement strand
TGATCATCGATGACTACCAAACCAACCGCTCCTTGCTCACCCACCTTGCCGCCCAGTGGGGAATGACCAGCGTCGACTCGGCAGATCCTCAAGCCGCCCTTAGCTTGGTCAAAAGCGCCGGGCCATTTGATATGGTGTGGATCGACTACCAGATGCCCGAACTCGACGGCGTCGCCTGGGAAATCGCTCTCCGCCGCGATGTCACTTTTGCCGCCCTGCCCATCGTCCTGCTCTCTTCGGTCTCGATCGATGATGCCCTGCGCGCCTTCCGCACCCGGCCGGCCAACGCCCATCTCGCCAAACCGGTGCGACGACTCCATCTCGCCCGCGCCTCGGCCCGATTGCTCTCGGGTGAAACGTCTTCTCCGAACGACACCAACCGTCGCGCCGAGTCCAACGAACCCGCGCCCAAATACCCGCTGCGAGTCCTGCTCGCCGAAGACAATCTGGTAAACCAAAAGGTGGCCACCCGCCTCATGGCTAAATACGGGGCCCACCCCGATGTTGTCGCCAACGGCGTCGAAGCGGTGGACGCCGTGCAGCGTCAACATTACGACGTCATCCTGATGGATGTGCTCATGCCTGAAATGGATGGCCTCGAGGCAACGCGTAAAATCCGCGCACTACTCCCACCCGAACGCCAACCGCACATCATTGCCCTCACCGCTGGCGCCACTTCCGACGACCGTGCCGAATGCGCCGCCGCCGGCATGGACCAATTTATTACCAAGCCGGTGCGCGTCACCGAACTCTACGGCGCGCTCGACCAAGCGCTGCGGCAGCACCTCGCCAAGACGACTACGTAAAGGTGCGAAGTCGCGGCGTTGGCGCCGGACCCGCGCTTGCACGCCCTCACGCGCTCTGTTTGGTGGATTCCACTATGCGAATTCTGCGTTCACTCCTCCTCCTCGCCACCATCAGTTTGACCACCAACTTGGGCCTGCGGGCCGCCGACTTTGAAGGCACTATCGACATGTCGATCAAGGAAGGGCGGCAATCCCACCAAATCACCTACGCCACCCAGGCCGGGAAACTCCGGATCTCCATGAACGGAGGCCCGATGGGTCAGATGAACTCCCTCGTCGATATGGCCGGCGGCAAGATTCTCGTCCTCATGGACGCCCAGAAGATGTATATGGAGGTGCCTATTGGCGAACAGGTTGAGGCCGCCATTAACGATCGGGTGCCGAATTCCTCCCGCCTGCAACGCAGTGAGGAAACCACCAAGATTCTCGGCTATACCTGCCAAAAATACACCTTCGACGAAGACGAAGGCCCCGTCGAAATCTGGGCCACTGATCAGCTCGGTCAATTCGTTGCCATGCCCCAAGGCAACCCCATGCAACCCGCTCCCTCCAAGGAAACCTGGGACCAGTTCATCACCGGTGACTTCTTCCCTTTGCGCATCATTGCCTCGAACCAGAAGGGCAAGGAGCGCATGCGCTGGGAAGTCACCAAGGTCACGCCCCAGAAGCTTTCGCCGGCCCTCTTCACCGTGCCCGCCGGTTATCGCAAATTCGACATGGGCGCCATGATGCAAGGCCTCGGCGGCCTGCTCGGGAACTAAAGCTGGGACCATTCAGCCGCTTCCCGGGAGGGAGGATCTCCGTATCGTCCGCACGCCTTGTCGCACCAAAATTCAGCTTGGTGGAATGTCGGGGGATGCCTCAACGCGTATCAGCCCCTCCCTTTCAGACTTTCAGTTTTCAGTTTTCAGCCTTTCCCCGCGACGCCCCCGCCCGCTAGTCCCGTGCGCGATTCGCCGCCTGTGTCAGGCCGAGTTTGATCTCCGCTTCGTGCTGCGTGAGGTAGTGATTGAGCCAAAACACATAGCGTTCAGGGCGCCGACCCGCATCCTGTTTGAGATCCGCGAAATGTTGCCACTCCAGCGAGGCAACTTCGGCCGGATTCGGCTGCAGCCCCTCCGGGACGAAACCGAAATACACGTAAACGATTTCATTTTCGGCCAAACCGTTGGCAAACTTGGCCAGGTAATGCGCGCGAAACCCATACTCGAGCCGCGTCGTCGCGCCCAACTCTTCGCCCAAACGCCGCTCCGCCGCGCTCCGTGTCAGTTCGCCGGGCCGCGGGTGCCCACAGCACGAGTTGGCCCACAACCCTCCTGAATGATACTTCGAGTGCGCCCGCTGCTGGAGTAAGATCCGCCCCGCCGCATCGACCAGGAACACCGAAAACGCCCGATGAAGCAGCCCTTCCGCGTGCACCCTGGTTTTTTCGCCCTGACCCACGGCACGGTTGCGGGGGTCTACCAAGATGAGCTGTTCGGGCATAAGGGGGCAATAAGGGAGAAAAACGGCGAAAAGGATCAAGCTACGCGAAGAATTCGCTGAGCCAAGCCGTTTGACTGCGAACTCGTTTAAGGGTTTCATTTGACCCTAATTCTCTAGTCTGAACGTTTAACTCTCCCGCCATGCAACCACCCCGGCCCCCCTCCTCTCCCGACCCCGCCGCTGTTCGCGCGCTGGTCGATCACAGTTTCGTTCCCGTGCGCGCCAAACTCATCGAAGTGGCGGCCTTCCTCGACCGGGTGGAACGCCACGGCGTCGCCGACGATTTCCGCTGCCAAGCCCTCAACCAAGCCGCCAAAGTCCTTCTCGACGGCCACCCCGAACGTGCCCGCCGCATCCTCGAAAGTCTCAGCGATCCGACCACCACTCCCGACGAAGTCTCCACCGGCAAACCCGCTGTCGGCGCCTGGCAGCAACCCAACGCCCAATAACTCTTCCCTCATGCGCTACATCGAACCCCACGGCCACATGGTGAGCCGCACCACCGACGACTATCAAGCGATGGTCGCTGCCGGTTGTGCCGCCGTTTGCGAGCCCGCCTTCTGGGCCGGCTATGACCGCAGTTCCGCCGACGGCTTCCGCGACTACTATCGCCAGCTCACCGAGTATGAGCCCGCCCGTGCCGCTAAGTTTCTCCTGCCTCACTATTGCTGGCTGTGCCTCAATCCTAAGGAAGCCGAAGACCTTTCCCTCGCCGCCGATGTGTTGGCCATGATCCCGGAATTCCTCGACCGGCCCAACGTGCTGGGCATCGGCGAAATCGGCCTCAATCGCAACACGCGCAACGAGATAAAGGTCCTCGAACAACACATCGATCTCGCGGTGAAGTATGACCAGCTCATCCTGGTTCACACCCCCCACCTCGAGGATAAACTCAAGGGCACCAAACTCATCGTCGACCTGCTCCGATCCCATTCCGGCGTAACCCCCGAGCGCGTCATCATCGATCACGTCGAAGAGCACACCATCCAACACGTGCTCGATCAGGGATTCTGGGCCGGTATTACGCTCTATCCTGATTCAAAATCCTCCCCGCCTCGCGCCGTCGACATGCTCGAAATCTGCGGTCGGGAGCGCATTTGGCTCAATTCCGCGTGCGACTGGGGCATAAGCGACCCCCTCGCCGTGCCCAAGACCGCGATGGAAATGCGGCGCCGAGGGTTCTCCCCGGAGTTGGTCGACAAGGTGTTGTTTCAAAACCCCGTCAGCTTCCTTTCCCAGTGCCCCAATTTTTCCGTCCCCGTCACCTGATCTTCGCCCGCCAGAAACGCGGTTTTTAGGATGAAACTCAAACACGGCCTCCATCTCGCCTACTGCACCAACGTCCACCGCGGCGAATCGTGGACCCAAACGTTTGCCATGCTCGAGCAGCACACGCTCGTGGTGCGCCAACGCATCGCCGCCGGCCAACCCTACGCCATCGGACTCCGTCTCGGCCACCAAGCCGCCATCGAGCTCGCCGATCCCGCCACCCTCACGGCCTTTCGCCACTGGCTCGATCAACACGATTGTTACGTCTTCACGATCAACGGATTTCCCTACGGCAGCTTCCATGGCACCCGCGTCAAAGAACAGGTTTACGCCCCGGACTGGTCCACCCCGGAACGCCTCACCTACACTAAACTGCTGTTCGATCTGATCGCCGAACTCGTCCCTACTGGTGTCGCCGGCAGCGTCAGCACCGTTCCCGGCTCCTTCAAGGAGTGGACCGCCCACGATCCCGCCCGCCGCGCCGCGATCTTCGCCCATACCACCGCCATCGGCCACTACATCGCCGAACTCTCAATCCGCACCGGTCGCGACCTCCACCTCGGCCTCGAACCCGAGCCGTGTTGTTATTTCGAAACCACCCCCGAGACCGTCGCCTTCTTCGACGGCTGGCGCGCCAGTGACGCCGCCGTCGAATCCGACGGCCTTCTCCGTCACGTCGGCGTCAACTACGACTGTTGCCATCTCGGCGTGGAATTCGAATCCGCCTCCGTCGCCCTCGATCGCCTCACCGCCGCCGGCTTGCGCCTCAGTAAAATCCACCTCAGCTCCGCCCTGCGCGTGAAACCCGATGCCGCCGGTCGCGCCGCCGTCGCCGCCTTTGTAGAGCCTACTTACCTGCACCAAGTAGTCGTCGGCAACCCCACGACTGGCGAAGTCCGCCGCCGCTACGTCGACTTGCCCGACGCCCTCGCCGACGAGACTCCCGTGCAGCCCGAAGACGAGTGGCGCGTGCACTTCCATCTTCCGCTCCACGCCTCCCCCGGTGCACCGTTCATGGACACCCGGGATCACCTGCTCGATACCCTCGATTGGATGAAAGCCCACCCTGACGCCTGCCAGCATGCGGAGATGGAGACTTATACCTGGGAGGTTCTCCCCGCCCCCCTCCGGCTCGGAATCGAGGATCAACTCGTGCACGAATACGAGTGGACGCTCGACGCCCTCGGCTCCCGCGGACTCGCCTAAGCCGGGTCCGTGCAATTAAACCACGAATAGACACGAATGAAATCCAGTCCAAATTGGAATCAGTTAAAATCCATCAAACAGTGGGTTGTCTGCCCCCATTCATGGCAAAAATTCGAACTCCCAGTTTAGAATCACTCGGTGGTTTCTCTGCAGAATCTTTCCAGTTCTATCCAATGAAAACGTTTCGGTGCCTAGTCCCGCCCTGCGGGACGGAGCCTTTCGTGTTCATTTCAAACCATTCACTTCGTTTATAGACGTGGTTAAAAACAAACCACTTCATTCTGCTTCTCGGCCGCGTTCATCGCGTGCAGGCACGCATCTCCCCTTTCCTCCCTGGGTTTTCCTACTGCATGGTTACGGCTAAGAACAAATTCACCATGGCCGCGTCTCCTTTCCGACTTTGGCTGGACCTCGCCCGGGCGGGAAACTTTCCCTCGGTTTGGAGCAACGTCATTACCGCGCTCATCCTGTCCGGGGCCGGTGCCGAGGTCCAACTGCACCTGGGATCGCCATTTTGGGCCGTCTGTTGGACGCTGCTCGCGGGCAGCCTCGCCTACGCCGGTGGCACCACCTTAAACGACGTGTTCGATGCCGGGTTCGACCGCAACCATCGTCCCGAACGCGCCATTCCCAGTGGTCGCATCTCTCGCTCCACCGCCGGTTGGGTCGGCGGACTCCAACTCGCCTCGGGTCTCGGCATCCTCATCTGGCTCGGGGCCTCGCCCACCGCCGCCGCCGGACTCGCGGCGACCATTCTCGGCTACAATTGGCTCCACAAACGCTGGACCGGCTCCGTGCTCCTCATGGCGGGTTGCCGCGTGATGCTCGCGGTCACCATCGCCACGCTGCCCGGCTATACCTTCCAACCGATCTTTGTCGTTTGGATCACCGTCCTTTTCGTCTACATCGTGGTCCTCAGCCTGCTTGCCCGCCGCGAATACCTGCCCGGCGCCCCGGCCGAAAAACTCGGTCGCCTCGTGCGCAAGATGTTAGCATTTATCCCCTTCGTAGATACCGGCGCCCTCATTTTCATCGGCGCGTGGATTCCCGCCCTCGCCACTGCCCTTTCCGTTCCCCTCGGCAAATGGGCGCAGCGCCAAGCGGCGTCAGGGTGACGCTCGTCCCAGACTTTGCGTCGGCACTTAATGTGACCTTGCCGAAACCCTATTTGATTGGGCTTACTGATCCCTCATCCATGGCCGAGTCCTCATCAGCGCTTTCGTTTCCCATCACCATTCCGTATGAGCATCGGCTCATCTTCACGCGCGATGCCTTCTCGGTGAACAACTCCACCCTCAGCGGGGTTTTGACCCCACGGGAAGCGGGCGAACGGGTCCGGGCGCTGGTCTTCTGGGACCAGGGCCTGGCTCAACCTTTTCCCGACTACGGCGACCGTATCAACGCATGGTTTGCCGCCCACGCCGATACCCTGGAGCTCGCCGCCGCACCCGTGGCCCTGCCCGGCGGCGAAAAGATCAAAAACGATTTCTCTCAACTAGAGCGGATCTGGCAGACCATCGAGTCCTCCGGGCTTTGTCGCCACTCCTACATTCTCGCGATCGGCGGCGGCGCGGTGCTCGATCTGGTGGGCTTTGCCGCCTCCACCGCCCATCGCGGCATTCCCCTCGTGCGCATGCCCACCACCAGCCTGAGCCAAGGCGACGGCGGGGTCGGCGTGAAAAACGGGGTCAATTTCTTCGGCAAGAAAAACTGGCTTGGTGCTTTCGGCGTCCCCCACGCTATCATTAACGACCTTGCCCTCCTCCACGGGCTTCCGATCCGCGAACGCCGGGTTGGCTTGATCGAGGCCGTCAAAGTTGCCCTGATCCGCGACGCCGACTTTTTCGAATTCATCGCCGCCCGCGTTGAGACCCTGGCTGCCTTCGAACCTGAGCCCTTCGAAGCCGTCATCCGCGAAAGCGCGCGCCAGCACATGGAGCATATCGCCACCGCCGGCGATCCGTTTGAGCAAGGGTCGGCCCGACCTTTGGACTTCGGACACTGGGCCGCCCACAAACTCGAACAGCTCTCCGAGTTTCGCGTCAGTCACGGCGAAGCCGTCGCCGTTGGCATGGCCATCGACCTGATCTATGCGCGAGAGGTTGGTCTCCTGTCGACCGCCGATACCGAGCGCATCCTCAACATCATCCAAGGCCTCGGTTTCGAACTCTTCGCACCCATCCGCGAGATCCACGGCACCAGTGGTCGACAGGACATGTTGGACGGCCTTGAAGAGTTTCGCGAACACCTCGGCGGCCGCCTCAGCATTCCCATGATCCGTGCGCCCGGCGTTCGCCTCGAAATCCACGAAGTCGACGGCGCCATCGTCAAATCCGCCGTCGCCGAACTTGAAGCCCGCTTCGGCTAAGTCATGAAACCGTCCCGCACCGCGATCATCAACGTCGTTGGTCTGACCCCACGTATCTTAGGGGCGGATACGCCCAAACTCTCGGCGCTTGCCCAA
>CAXBOL010000229.1:0-7240 GCA_963977295.1 uncultured Opitutaceae bacterium | reverse complement strand
ACACCAAGGCGTTCGCAACCGGTGTAGATCGTGGTGCGGTCGACCTTGGCGGCGAAGGAAGGCTCCTTGATTTTCTTCTTGATCGATTTGGCCTTCATTTCGCCAAACGGAACCGGGTTCATTTTTTGGTAAGCGTAGAAGATGCCGCAGAGTTCGTCGGTGGCGAGCAGGGCCGCTGCCAGTGGCGTTTGGGGGAGGGTGTTGAAACCGTTATAGCCGAAGGCGTGGGCCTCGACCGCATGAATCAACTCGTCCGGGTAGTTCCACTCTTTGAACCACCCCAGTGATTCTTGAGGATGGGATATGGGGTGTTTTTCGAAATCGATGTCGTGCAGTAACCCAGTGATGAACCAGAGGTGCGAGTCGGTTTGAAGGTGATTTGCGTAGCCCTCCAGTGCCGTCGCCACCATCAAGGCATGGTAGCGTTGGTAGCGGTCTTGCACATGTGACTCAAGTAGCTGTTGGGCGGTGGATTTATCGGGGAGTGGCATACAGAAGAGGAGTCGAGGAGGAGGACTGGGGGCGAGCAGGTCGTATAATCGCGGTGGTCGAACCGGGGAGGAATAAAATTTTAAGTAAATCTGACGACGGGATGGCCCGGAAATGACAATTTTTTCGCGATTAAGGGAGTTCGGGGGGCACGGCCGCCATACTCTCGTTTTGCCGTCAGACCCCGACTCTCTAATCGATGAACAACGAATCTGAATTACCCTCCCGAGACACTCGACCCGCTGCTCCGGGCTCGTTGGCAGAGTATGGTCACGATACGGTTCCTCCGATGAGCGGAGGCCAGTCGCCGCCTCCTTTCTCGACGAATTCGAATCCTCCGATGGGGAGTGCCACGGATGCACGCACGCGTCCCCCCATGCCGATTCGGCGCGGGTTAGGGGCGGGACTTCTAGTTAGGTTGTTTGCTCTGAGCACAAAACTGGTGCCGATCGCCGGCGTCTTGGTCGGGGGGGATTACAGCTACACCTATTTCTTCGGGCCGGTGCCGGTGGTGGAAGCCGCCGCCGAGCGGATGGGCGTGATGTCTCCGGCGGCGAGCAACACTTCGAAGGCCGGACAAATGATACAACAGACTCGTGACGTGGTGGCGGCGAACAATTCCAAAGTCGGTTTCGCCAATGCTTTGGCGGGGGATTTGACCGAGGGTTTTCCCGGAAGTGCTGGAGCGGAGTCCACCGATACGTTGCCCGTCAGCTTCGCCGGGTTACCGCCAATCGACACCGTGGTCGAGGCACCTCCACCGGCCCCGGCGGTCGCGATTCTCGATCAGCTAGCCATGTTTGAAGCCGAACGAGCGCAGCAAGAAGCCGTTGCGCGGGAAGTAGAGACCGTCGCAATCGAGTCTGATCCTGAGCCTGATCCGGAAGAGATCATTTCCACGGTCCCGCCTTCGGCCCGGTTCCGTCAGTGGGCCAGCGAACTCCGAATCAGTGGTGTGCGCACCGGGGATTCCCCCAAGGTAATGGTGAACGGCCTCACTCTGGGCGTTGGCGGCACGATCGACCATCGATTGGGCATTACCTTTGAAGGACTGGCCCAAAACGACCAGGTCCTTGTATTCAAAGATAGAAGCGACGCGCTTTTGACCGTGGAATATTAGTAGTTTATGACGTGATATTTTTCGGATCTGACACAGCGCAGAACCGGAGTTTCAAGCCCGAGATCACAGAGTAAGGACAGCTTGGATTTCCAAGCTGGGGTGAACTCTGGGCACTTTGGATTGGAGCTCTCTACTCTACTGCCCAAAAAATTCTTCCGGACAGAGACAAGCCGATCAAAACATCCGGGGTTACGGCACACCAGCCTCAGGCGCGCCGGGACGGTGAATTAAAAGGAATAGCGGACCGTGGCTCCAAGTTGGCGGGGAGGGGCGGGCGATTCGTAGCGGCGCGTTTCGTAGTTGGGTCCCGCATTGCCGAAATAGAAGATACGGTTTTCGTAGCGGGTATCCAGGAGGTTGCGGGCCCACAGGGTCAGGCTCCAGGCATCGTGACGATAGCCGACACTGGCGTTGACGACGTTGAAGGCACTGCGGGTTTCGTCGTGGGTATTCGATTCCAAATAGGCGCTGCGACCGACGAATTCGGCGGAAGCCCATAGGCCTTTGGCCTGACCACTTGCATCGTAGTGGGCGCCGAGGCGGTAGGTGGACGCGGGCACATTGGCCAATTCTCTTCCACCTGCGGGATCGGCAGTCGGATTGCTGAGGGTGAACGCGTCGAGTTCCGAGTCCATTAACCCGAGGCTGCCGAAGGCGGTAAGGTGGTCGTTGAGTTGTGCGCGAAAACTGGATTCCAGCCCGTAGATCGCGGCGGCGGTGCCATTATCGACAAAGTAGGTGAAAGCCGAACCGTAGCCAGCGGAGTCCCGCACTTGGGGATCATTGCGATCGAGGTAGAAGGCAATGATCTCGCCGGAGATTTTTCCAACCCTGCTGCGACCGCGCCAACCGAGTTCGAGATTCCACAGGGTTTCGGTGGCATAGTCGGCGGGGCCTTCATCGGGAACGACAAGGAAGTTGTAGATATTGGCGCCGCCAGCTTTGTAGCCGTGGGTGAGTGATGCGAAGACCAGATCGCGCTCCGTGAAATCGTGTTCGAGGACCAATTTCCCGCCGATCAACGTGTCGGAAAAGTCAACGTTGTCGCGAAATTCAATGGTTGTGGCGAGATCGTAGTCTTCCATGCGCAATCCGGCGATGAGACGAGTGGTCTGATTGAGGTTTTGTCGCCACTGGCCGAAGACGGCGAGAGTGGTGGCGTCAAAGGTGGTGCGAGCCCCGCCAAAATCTTCGGTCAAGAAGGTGTCCTCGACGGTCGATTCATAGTAGCCTCCGAGGGTCCAGCGGGAAGTCTCCGCATCCGTCGTTTCCGGGGAATCGAAACGCATCTCCTGATTGAACACTTGGCGTTGACGTTGGGTTTCGAGGAAGGAGTCGTAACCTCTGGGGTCAGCCGCGTAGGTCCAGTCGGAGTCGAAACCGTAAATTGAGTCCGAATCCGTGTAGCTGGTCTTGGTAGTTAGCTGGAAGTCCTCTGCGCCGGTGTAAGTGCCTCGCAAGCTGCCGGCCCAAGACTGTTGGGTGTCGGCCCCCGGTTCGTCGCTGTAGGGGGTAAACCCGGTGTTATCGAGGGAGAATTCGTCGTAGCCGTTGTTGAGATCGGCGTAAAAGAGCGTGGCGTCCCATTGCCAGTCGGCGGAAGGATTGGCGCGAAGTTTCAGGCGGAGGCTGAGTTCGTCTTGAGCGTTGGTATCGTCACGGCCGAGGAAGGCATTGCGTCGCCAGCCGTCGGCTTGGGTTTGTTGCACGGCCAATCGATACATCAGCCTCTCCGAGTTTGATGCGATAACGGGACCGCCGACGGCGAGTCCGGCGGAAAGCAGCGCATCCTCTCCCACGGAGACTTCGGTGTGACCGGTGAGGAACGGAGTGGGATCGGCGGTCACGATTTTGATCATCCCTCCGGCGGCATTGGGGCCGAACGCGCCGGCTTGAGGGCCGCGAAGGATCTCCACTTGAGTGGCATCGAACAGGGTCGCGGCGCCGCCAAGGCCGGTAAAATCGAGGTCATCGATCAAGAATCGCACGGAGGCATCAGGGGATTCGCCTTCAAATTGGGAGTTTTCGCCGATGCCCCGAATCTGGAAAAACCGGGGACGGGAGGTCCCGCCGGTCCACGTAAGATTGGGTGTCGCATTGATCAAATCGGCAAAATGCAGGCGTCCCTCCGTGGCGAGTTGCCCCGCGTCGAACACTGTGGCACTTGCACTGGTGCGGGCCAATTCGGACGACCACAAATCCGCGGTCACGACGAGTGGAGCCAGTTCGGTGGTGGGCCCAGAGGGGAAGGTCTGGGCCTCGGTGAAGGCCGCAGAAATGATGAGGAGCAGGGCGCTGAGCGCGATGCGGGGGGAGGGAGCTTTGGTCATTTGGATCTCAATTTTGATAGTTGAGATCCGGCCTTGGGCGCTGAGAAGTAAGCTTGAGCAAGCGGTCCTTTTCCTACGCCGGTATCAACCGGATCAGGTTCGAAGGGACCGTCACGGTGCTTGCGCGGTGTAACATCTCAGACCCAGCCGGGTCGCCCCTAAGGAGGCCGCAGTTGTTCAGCGGAACGGCCGGGGGTGTCAATACATGAGTTTCGTTGAAGGGTTGCATGAGAGCTGCTGGACGTGGAAACATGGTGGGCTTGAATTCTGCACTTTGGAACATGCGATGGGCGTCTCTGTTGCAACTCTGCGTGCTCGGATTGATGGGCACGTTTGAGACGGTCGCGATGAAAGATCATGGGCTTTCGGAAGGGCAGATTGGGTGGATTTTGGGGCTGGAAAACGGACTGATGATCTTTACGGCACTGGCTTGGGGGCGCTGGGCGGATCGCACGCTGAAGTTTCGCCGATGCCTGGTGATCGGCTCGGTGGGAGTGATGGTGAGCTTGTGGCTGTTCTCGCGGGCGGAGACGTAGTCTGATTTCGTGTTTTATGGCGTGTTTCGCGGACTCTCGACGACCTCACTGATGGGGTTGATGCCAGCGATGGCCTTGGCCAATCTTGATCAATCCAGGCCGGGGGCGGGCTTTGGCGGGTATCGACGCTATGGTTCGATCGGGTTTTTGGTGGCGGCGGCCGGACTGCCGTTAATTTTTGATACGATTCCCCAAATGGCGATGGCGATGATGGGCGCGTTGCCGTTGTCGATTTGGTTTGTGTGGAAGTTGGCTGATCCGGTTCGAAGTAGCGGGACGGCGGCTCAAGGGGGCTCGATGCCGAACAAGTGGAGTTTGTGGTTGTTTCTCATTGCGCACTTTTTCGTGAGTCTGGCCGAGCCGGGCGTTCACGGGTTTTTCAGCGCGTACGCCCGCGAGATGGGTGCTTCGATCGAGTGGGTGGGCATACTGTCCGGACTGACGGGGTTGATCGCCTTAATGTCGCTCGGGTTCATGGGACGACTGGCAGATCGGATCGGGGCGCAGAAGATCTTGTTGATCGGATTCGCGGTGCAGGGGGTGCGGATGGCTCTGACCTCGTTTGTAACCAACCCCGATTGGTTGTGGGTGCCGCACCTTTTGCACAGTTTTGGTTGGGCGGGTCGGGAAGTTGGAACGTTGTTGTTTCTCAGCGCGATTATGGGGAAGGCCCGTTTGGGGATGGCCTCGAGCGTAGTGATGTCGGTGAGGATGGCCGGTATGATGGTGGGAGCAATGATGATGGGGCAGATCGCGGAATCGGCCGGTTATGTGATGATGTATCGCGTAGTGTCCGGCTGTGTTTTTGTTGGATTGGCCGTGCTGGTTTTGGCGGTGCGGAGCGGGAAAAGATCCGCCACAACTATACGATCGCTGAAATGAGTGAGACTTTTCACAGAGGATATCGAAGAAAACTAAGTTATTTTAAGGTAATATCTTCTGTATTTCTTGGTTCCCTTTCTTGCCTTCTGTAAAATCTAAATACCAAGAGTTCTTGGTATTAGCCAAAACCCAATCCGGTAGCCCCGGAGGGATCGGCCCTGCTTCGTGATTTCGACTTGTTTTGAAGCCTATGATCGCGTTCGAATCGGCGGTGATTTGAATCGTCCCAATCGTTGTATTTTCTGCCGCCCAATCAAGAACCCGCTGGGTTGGTTGGTGTTGGTCGTCGCAGGGATGATGATGAGTTTGCTTTCAGATGCGGTGGTGGCGGCGGAGGTGTTGCCGGCGGTCGATGACAAGTGGGATCGTTACGAGTCACCGAATTTCGAATTGTATTCGCATAATGGCGACAAGGAGTCACGGGCGATCCTGCATGATTTGGAACTCCTGCGGGCGGTCTTCATGGATCATTTCAAAATGATCGAACGGGATCGGTTGGAGGTTACGGTCTATTCGTTTCGGCGGAATCGGGATATGAAGGCATACAGTCCACACGCGGCGGGCCAAACCAAGCAGATCGCGGGACTTTATTTAGCGAGGCCGGATCGGGCAGTGATTATGGTAGGCCCAAGCAGTGCATCTTCAAATGCCCAGCAGGTCATTTTTCACGAATACATCCATCACCTCTTCAAGGCCGTGGGGATCAACCCTCCGCTCTGGTATAACGAAGGCATGGCTGAGGTATTGGCGGGAGTAAAAGTCCAACGCGATAAAGTCATGTTTGGCCAGCCGATGATGGAGCACGTCGCATGGCTACAGCAGGGAAAGTTGATCCCGTTGGATGAGTTCTTTGCAGTCACCCACGACTCCGTCTATTATCAGTCTCAAAATCATGCGGGGTTGTTTTACGCTCAGAGTTGGGCCTTGCTACATTTCTGGATGCACGGGAGTTCGGGTATCGATCCGAAAGGGGTCAGCCGCTTTTTGAAGACAGTCACCGATTCAGAGGCGATGAATAGCACGACTCCTCGCGCTCTGTTTGAGGAGTGCTTTCAGATGAACTACGGGGACATGCAGTCGTTGCTCGGTCGCTATCTCCGCCGTGGCAAGTATTCGTATGGGGGCATACCGATCCCGGAAATACTGCCGGTCACCAGCTATGAAAAATCGCCGGTATCCGCCGAAACCATGCGATTGCGTCTGGCCGAACTGGCGGTTCGGGTGCAAGGAGGCGCGGCGGGCAAATATGTGCTGCTAAATGCGACGGCGGCGCCCACGGTGGAGCCGCGGGTTTGGGAGGTTTTGGGATCCGATGCGTTCGTCACGGGCGATATTGACAGCGCAGCCTCCTATTGGGATCGGGCGGTGGAAGCGGGATCGAACAACTCGGCAGTGTTGCGCCAGTTGGCCCAATTGGAGTGGGGGAAGTGGTTTAATCGGTTCAATTACGACCTGAAATTGCCGGTCGCGGTGGAGAACCGATTTCGAGAATTGCTCGTCCGCTCGATCCAGCAGGAACCAGAACAGGAAGCTTCTTATGAGATGTTAATTTGGCTGGAGACCTTTGCGAATACGCCGGTGATTCAAAATGTGAATGATGTGCAGCGGCGTTTTCCCAAACTCAAAGACAAGAATCGCACGCTGTTGGGATTAGCCTTGTTCCGCGCCCGACATGACGATCCGGAGGACGCGATCAAGCTGATACGAGTTCTGCGCACGGCTAAGTTGGACGAATGGACCACCTCAGCGGTGGAAGTTTCGCTTGCGCGTCTCGAAGGGCGGCCGGTGCCGGAGTGAAGTGATACTAGCGGCCCGATTAATTTGGACTAACGTCTTGAATGATTTGGACTACAAAAGGTAGGGACGGACCGCTGGGCCGTCCG
>CAXBOL010000228.1:0-7286 GCA_963977295.1 uncultured Opitutaceae bacterium | reverse complement strand
CCCCGTGACCGGAGTGCTGTGGGCCGTATTCAGGCTTGGCGTGGCCTACAGCGGCAAATCTGACCCGGCCTGAGCGGCGAAATACCCCTAACTAAAACGATGTCCCCTAATCGCAAATTTCTCATCAGCTCACTGGTGCTCTTCGCCTTGGGATTGAGTGCTCTTTCAGCCAAACCGATGAACGTCCTTTTCATCGCCATTGATGACTTAAACGACTGGATCGGCGTCTACGGCGGTCATCCCCAAGCCCAGACCCCTCACCTGGATCGGCTCGCGGGGCGGGGCACAACGGTCCTGAACGCCCATTGTCAGGCCCCCATTTGCAATCCCACCCGCGTCAGCATGATTTCCGGACTACTTCCGTCGAAAACAGGCGTCTACTTTCTACAGCCCGGACTGCGAGGAGCCTCCGAAAATGCCGACGCAGAAACCCTGTTTCAGTATTTCAAACGCCAAGGCTACTATATCACGACGCGCGGGAAGATATTTCACGGATCAACCATCAACGCAGAGCAGGAGTCCTTCGACGAAATCATCGCCGCCCCGTTACCCAAGCCCAGACCCAAGCTCCCTTTGAGTTCCAGTTCCAACCGAGCCTGGGATTGGGGGCCTTGGTTTGAAAAAGATGAGGACACTCAGGATTTTCAAACCGCACTCTGGGGAGCCGAACGGCTAGGCGAACTGGCAGACCAAAAACAACCCTTCTTCATGGCGATCGGTTTTTCGAATCCTCACGTCCCCCTGTATGTCCCGCAAAAATGGTTCGATCTGTATCCTCGCGATACGTTGCAGTTGCCGGAGGTCTTGGCCTCGGATCGCGATCAGCTTTCCAAATACGCCAAAGACCTGACTTTCGGTCATATTGCCCCCAAGCACGACTGGGTGGTGAAGTCGGAAGAATGGACCCCTCTGGTGCAGTCCTACTTGGCCTGCGTTTCATTTGTCGATCAGTGCATCGGAACCGTATTGGACGGGCTCGCCCAAAGCGGCGCAGCGGACAACACCATCATCGTGCTCTGGAGCGATCACGGTTTCCACCTGGGTGAAAAAATGCACTGGGCCAAACGAACGCTTTGGGAGGAATCTACCCGCGTCCCCATGATGATTGTCGGACCCGAATTACCTGCCGGTCACCAAACGACCAAGCCGGTAGGGTTGATCGACATTTACCCGACCCTGATTGACCTCTGTTCGCTGCCCCCCAAGACCGGCCTTGATGGGATTAGCCTGAAGCCACTTCTCACCGCCACCGAAGCCGAGTGGGATCGTCCCGCCATCACCACCTTCGGCCCCAACAACCACAGCCTACGTTCTGAACGCTGGCGCTATATTCGCTATGATGATGGTTCCGAGGAATTGTATGACCACGACAAGGACCCCCGTGAACGAACAAACTTGGCCACCCGCCCCGAATATCGGAGCGTCATCAAAAAGCTCAGCCAATGGATTCCCACCCACAACGCCACGATTGCTCCCGGAAGCAGTGGATCAGGTTCACCGCTCTACTCCGAATTCGAGCAGGACTAGAAAAGAAAGGGTCTTAATATAAGGGGTCATGTCGTCACTTATCTACAATTGACCAGATCAATCACCCCCAGACCAAACGTCCGTGATCATAGATACCACAGCTGAAGTGAAATGTTTAAGGCATTAGCCGGCTATAACTTAAGTCAGGTCTAGGGTTCCCCACCATTCATGCCCAAAGTGACGCATCTTTGCCTCGCCCCAATACGCATCGCCTTGCGATATTAGACGGCATAATTTGAAAGTCGTGCCCCCTTGTCTATATGTGACGACATGACCCCTTTGGATCGATCACATGACCCCTTTGGATCGATCCAAACGCACAACCTCTCACGTCGTCCGGTTACCCGTTTCCAATCGGCTCTTAATCCACCGTCTCGACTGAATGTCACCTATTCGGTGATTTCCTTCGGCAACCAGCTCTACGCATCCACTGGACCGTAGACGCGGAACTGTCCGCTCGAGTTGAGCAGGCCGAACATCATCAGCAACCCGTCGTAATAACGTTGGCTGCGCAACTCTCCTTCGGCCATCACGCCGTCGGTGTCGCGGCCGACATCGCTCGGCAATTTCATGTCCCATAGGCGCTGCACCATGGGTTTGCCCAGCGCAGGGTCGGCTGCCAACGCTGCCGTCGCCGCCATGCCGGTGAGCCCGGGAGCGAGGCCGCCACGACGTTCGACCGTGCCATCGAGCTTCATCTTGTTCGGCCAATCATCGGCGGATTGGGCCGCGTAAAAACGCAGGATGCGGTTGGACTGCTCCACCATCCACGGATCCTGCCCCCACCACGACCAATCCATGGCCGGCCAGCCCAGCGTGCGCCACGCATCGGCATCGAAAACCCGTCCCCAACGCTCAAGCGGCGTGCCGTCGAAGTTGGAGTAGTTGGGCATGATGCCCGTCTCCGGATGTGCCGCATCGCGGAAGAGTTGCCGACTCGTTTGCGCGACTTCAGCCAGGAAAGCACGATCGGCCGGATCCTCCGCCCAACGCGCGAAGAGCTCGGTGAAATGAGGCGTGTGATAGGACGGATCGGTGAACTCTGTTCCGGGCCCCTCCGGCACGAAACGGATCTGCTTGTGCGCGGGGTGAAACATCGCCTTCACCCCGCCGCGACCCGAGGGCGCATTTTTGTGAATCATCATCTTCAACAATTCCTGCGCCTCCCGCTGGTAGTTGAAAATTCCCTCGCCGTCGCCCCAGCGATGAGACGCAAAGAAGAGAGCCATGACCATCCAGTTTTCGCCATCGGGTGCAGGCCCGCCCCCCCGGATTTCCGAACCGTCGGACCGCGTCATACTGCCGTCGTAGGCGCGGTGCCAGGCAAAGTATCCCTGCAGCGGACCCTCGGTATAAAACATGTGAGCCTTCGCCCATTTCCACAGCGCGTTGAACTCCGCCCGCTGGTCCATCTGCACGGTGATCATCAACCCGTAGGAGATGCCCTCGGAGCGGATGTCCCGACTGCCCACGTCGGCGATATAGGCGGTGTCTGGGGAGGCGGTGTAGTAAATTCGCTCAGTGAACGGGTCTCCGTAGAAAAGCTGCTGAAACGCACCCGCCAACTTGGTGTCGATCTCAGCCTGAGACTTGCCGAGGTAGGTTTTGAAGAGGTTGGGATATTCGCCAGTGAGGGCAGCGCCACCCGGAGGCGGAGGGGCAGCAGGTGAAAGCGCGAGGCACGACAGCGAAGCCCCGAGGAGCAGCAGGGTTTTCATGATGGAGATACCCTAACCCTGGCTGTGCGAACATGCCACCGGGACCATGGAAAAACTATGGACCGTGCGCTTGGGCGCGCCGCGATTTCGCACCTGGTTCAATTTGGGCTCCCGTTCACGATAAAATCCTCACTAGCGTGCCGGTATGCCCGGTTGTGTAAATTGTGGTGCACCGCTGCCCCAGAATTCCCTTGTTTGCACCTATTGCGAGACCCGCAACAGCGTCGACCTGCGCTCCATCGGGGGATTTTCCCGAGTAGACCAAGAAAGCCAGGTGCCGCGGATATGCCCGTGTTGCGATATCCCGATGAAAACCATCTCGGTGCAGGCGGATCCCCCCGTGCGCATCGAACGCTGTGAACAATGCCACGGCCTGTTTTTTGACCCGGGCGAGCTGCCTTTCTTAATCGAGCACTCGGTGAAAAACGTCTTCGAGACCGATCTGTTCGCCCTTAGCGCGCTCAGCAACTCGGCCAAGCTCCCGCCGCGGAAGCGCCACTACGTGCGGTGCCCACATTGTCGGGTTTTGATGAATCAAATCAGCTACGGACAACGCAGTGGCATCGTCATCGATTGGTGCAAACCCGACGGCATTTGGTTGGACAGCGGCGAGCTGCGCCGCCTGCTCGAATGGGCCAAGGCGGGCGGCAATCACCTCCAACGCGGTAAATTCGATCCGCACGTGTCCTCTCCCGTGCTCGACGATGGATCACCCCCGCCCCCACGCCCGACCGCGAGTAAGGTGAAGATCCACGGCAAGAAAAAATCAGACCACCACTTCGCCATCGACTTACTGGACGGATTGTTGGATCTCGTAAGTCACTGGTAGCAATCAATCGATCGATCACCCAAATGGGTTGGCGGGAAATCCCGTTCGCTTGATCAAACTTGGCTTTGTTCAACGCAAAGTCGCCAAACCGCTAACCCGCCAAGCTCGGCAGACAGGTGACGGTAAGATCTTGTGAAAAGCCGGGGCGCGTCGAGGGACGACTCTTCGCCATATCGTCTCCTATTCGCCGCCGCCTGGAGCGAATCCATCGATGGTGCCGGATCTGGGTCGGTATCGGCCGGTGCGGGTGGTGCCCTCACGAAAATTGTAGAGCTCAATCACGCGCAGCAACTCGGACAGACTCAGTCTCGCATCCTCGTTGAAATCCGCCGTGTGGTAAAGCTCCAGCCCGGCATCGCTCTCTCCCTCAGCGCGGGGATCGGTATTAAATCCATCCGCGGTGCCGTCCTGCCAACGATAGCGGCCCGTCCGAGTCGTGCCGGATCGCGTGTTGTAGAGCTCAATGACGCGCAACAGTTCCGACAAACTGATCCGCTGATCGCCGTCGACATCCGCTGAATAACGACTGGTCATCGCAGTCAGCACCAATGGCGCCGGCCGGACCAATGCCTCGTATTCAGCTCCCGCCGCCACCGGGGTCACCATCGCCCGCAAACGATGCACCCCTTGCGTCCCGGCAGGCACCGCCAGCGTGTAGGAAAACGCTATCGGACTCGCCGGCATCGTCGTCCATGACCACTCCAATAATTCCGTGTCGCCGACCGTCGGCGAAATTGCTCCCGAATCCCCGGTGGCTTCGACCAGCGTCCACGCCGTCCCGGCGACGTCTCGCGGCATCAAAACCGACCACGTGAGGCCCTCGACGGGACCAGAGTAAGTCAGGGTGCTGTTCACCGTCACCGTGCCTCCCGACTCGAACCCATCAGTTGTCGTCACATGGGTGGCGGCCCAATTCCAGACCGTCAACGTTGCCGGGATCGACACCGTGCTACCCACGACGTTTTGCACCACCACATCATAGGCCCCGGCGGCGGCTGGATCGGCGACATTGAAGATCAGTTCACGCTGGGTTGCTCCGGCCAGAATCTGACCATCCTTTCGCCACTGGTAACTTAAACTGCCGCCACTGGCTTCGACCGAAAACGTGACTTCGGCCCCGACGAAAGCCAATTGGTCGGCAGGCGCGCCCTCGACGGTCGGCGCATTCATCGCCTCAAATTGGAAAAGAGTGGAAACCGGAGCGTAATGTTCATCACCGGCCTGAGAAGCCCGGATGATCACCGTGCCCGTGCCGAGCAGGGTGAGGGTGCCGTCAACAATTTGGGCCGGTCCCTCCACCACCTCATACGCCACCGGGTCGCCCGAGGTGGCGGTCGCCAAGAGCTGCACAGGATCACCGCCAAAGCGCAGGTTTGCTGGCAGGCCCCACTCGATCTCTTGCGGCAACTCCACGTCCGATGAATCCGGCGGCAACGTATTGGCCCACGCGAGATTGTAGCCGTCCAATCCCACGATCGTCCCATTGCCCGCGACATGGTTTTTAAATCCCAACGGCGTGCGCCACCACCGGACCCCGTCCTCCGAGGCATAGTCCCGATTTTGCTGCGCCCCTTGAATTCGCCATTCCGGTGACTTCAGCTTGAATCCGTCGGTAAAGAGCCGGGAGTTTTCGGTGTGCCGCTTCAGACACCAGTGACTGGCCCTTGGCATTGAGCGCGACAAAGTGGTCCCGCAGCCAGGTTACTCCATCAAAATCCTGCCCGTCGACGGTCGGCACCTGCGTCCAACTGGCAAAATCGTCCGACCAAAACAGCCGCCCATCTTCCTCCAGCACCATGTATCGACCGTTTCCATACGCGAACGAAGGATCAGCGGAACCGAACGACGGCCCGGCTCGCCAGGTCAGTCCATCGTTGGAAATCACGGAGCCGCCGCCGTGAGCTACGGCCACAAACAGCTCGCCGACAAAAAACAGATCATTCACATAAGAAAAATCGGGTGGCTGGGTGGCGGGCTCCCACGTCTCGCCATCGGTTGTGGTCCAAAACGTGTTGGGACTCAGGAAGGTCGATGCCACGAAACGTCCCGCCCCAAAAACAAGGTGGTAAAACCACTCCGGAGTGGGCTGTTGCGTCCATACTTGGCCCCCTGTCGACAAGCCCACTCGTCCTTCCTCAATACCGCGGCTTCCCACTGCCACAAACCGACCGTTGCCGAACGCGACATCTCTGAGCGCAACACCGACGCCGGAACTCCACAACGGTTTCGTCGACCACAGTTCCACCGGGACACTCGCGCTGTCGGTAGCTCCGTAGTCATTGCTCACCCGCACCCAGTATCGGTCCGCGCCTCCCGCACTACCCGCCAGGTATAGTTGCGGTGAGTTCCGAATACCGGTCGGTCTGCTGGTATCGCCCCGATTCCCTCGATACCACTGGTAGCGCAAGTTGCCCTCGCCTTCAGCCTCCACCCTCAACGTCCCGACGAGGTAGGGGTATATCATGGAAACGGGTGCGGGCGGGGTCAAAATCGTCGGAGCTCTCCCCGCTGGCTGCACCCGCATCGTCCTGCTGTCGACCGAGGCTTCCCCAGCCGTCACCCGCGCCCAAAAACGTTGCGGTTGGGCACCCGCCGATACGTGATGCTCAGCGGAATTGGCCGCCGCGATGGGACGGGAAACATCCCCCGCTTCCCCCTCGAACCACTGGAAACTCAATCCTTCTCCTCCGGCCTGCACCGTCAGCGTCACGGATGCGCCACCGGGAGTGTAAATGTCGCCCGTGTCGTCTAAAATTCGCGGACTCATCCCGTCCCAAACCCGACGAAGGACCTCCGCCCCATACCGATTGAAAGAAAACACCTCTCCATTCGCCACCACCAACGACTGTTGGGCCACCAGCCCTTGGATCAGAGCCCAATTCACGCCGTCGTCGGAAACCCAGGCTCTATCGTTTAAAGCCATGTAAAACTGCCCCCCGACAAAAGCCAACGAGGTCACGCCGGGTGAGGAGGACGAAGAAGACGGCAGAGTTCGAAATGTCCAATTTCGGCCGTCGGTCGAAGTGATGTATTTGTTTTGAGAATTTTCTCTCAACCCGGAAACTACGAACATCCCCTCCCCATAAACGATCTGAGGGTAAGCGGGGGCGAAGCCTTCCACCACCTCCCACGTTTCCAAATCATTCGACACCCATAGTTTTCCGCCCACCGCCACATGGAGACCGGAGCCGGAAGCGGACAACGCGGCGTCT
>CAXBOL010000227.1:0-7291 GCA_963977295.1 uncultured Opitutaceae bacterium | reverse complement strand
CCCGCCGCTGAGCCCACCTCTCCATGTTATTTTGTATCGATATTGGAAATACGCACACCCACTTTGGTCGAGTGGCGCCGGGCGGACAGTCTGTGGCGCATGATCAAGGAGAGTTGCGCACGGCAGAGATCGAAAAAATTGGCGATACTCTGGCCTCCCTCAGTTCCGCGGCCACCCCCATCGTCGGCATCGCGCTGTGCAGCGTCGTGCCAGGCGCGACCCCACGCGCCTTGGCGTCGTTGGCGAAACTGAATCTACCGGTGTGGCAGATCAACCACTCCTCCGAACTCGGCGTGCCCCTCCACTATCCGCGTCCCACAGAAATTGGACAGGACCGTCTCGCCAACACCGCCGGCGCCGTGGCGTTGGGGGCGCCCCCCGTCGTCGTCATCGATTTGGGCACCGCCGTGACGTTCGACATTATCACCCGGCGCGGGGGCTACGAAGGCGGCATCATCGCCCCCGGTCCGGCCCTGATGACCCGCTATCTGCATGAACACACCGCCCAACTCCCCTTGGTCGAAGACGTGATCACTCCCGTGACCTCCGCCATCGGCAAATCCACCGTCGAAGCCATGCGCATCGGTGCCGTGCTGGGGTTTGTCGGGTCGGTTCAGGCCTGTCTGGATCGGGTTTTGGAGGAGCTCTCCGAGGCTGGTGAACCCAACGCTCGCATCCTCACTTCCGGGGGCGCTTCGGTCGTTGTCGCGGGACGCTTAAGGCAACCCACTGACGATATTCCCGACCTGACTCTGCGCGGACTCGCCGCCGCATGGGCACTAAATCCCTAAACTGTAGTCACATTCTTTCGTCGCTCGTAGATTTAACCACCGCAAAGCCCTTGTGCTCGTCTCCGTTTTACCGGAATAATCTGCTCTTCCGCCTCCATGCCCGATCCCTCCTCTGCCATCGTTGTTGAAAATCTGGTAAAGTCCTATGCCGGTGTGACGGCGGTGAACAACATCAGTTTCAACGTCACCCAAGGCGAAATCTTGGGGTTTTTGGGCCCCAACGGCGCCGGTAAATCGACCACCATGCGGATCCTGACCGGGTTCCTGCCTGCCACGTCCGGCAATGTCGAGATCTGCGGCCACTCGGTGGCGGGCGCCCCTGACGCCGTGAAACGAGTGATCGGCTACATGCCGGAAAACAACCCGCTACCGGAGGACATGCGAGTGGTCGAATACCTTTACTACCGCGGTCGGCTCAAAGAGATGCACCGTAAACGACTCGGTCCCCGCATCGACGAGCTCCTTGAACTCTGCGACCTCAAACGGGTGCGCCACCGCATCATTGGAAAACTGTCCAAGGGCTTCCGGCAACGCATTGGCATCGCCGAAGCCATCCTCGCCGAGCCGCCGGTCATCATCATGGACGAGCCCACCATCGGCCTCGATCCGCATCAAATCCTCATCGTCCGAGATCTCATCGCTCGTCTCCGCGGCCGGATGACCGTCATCATTTCCTCCCACATTTTGCCCGAAATTGAGATGACCTGCGACCGGGTGCTCATCATCAATCAGGGCCGGGTTGTCGCCGCCGGGGAGCCCGAAGCTCTGAAGCGCGAACTCTTTGGCCGAGCTCGTTACGAGGTGGAATTGGCCGGAGAAAGCGCCGATCTCGCCGCCGTGCTGGCTCAAATCGACAGCACGTTGGAAATCACCTCTGAAACCACACCCAACGCCGACGGATTTACGTCTTTCGTGCTCAACGCCGATACCGACGAGGATTTCAGCGAGCGTCTGCTCACTACCCTCGCCCGTGATCAGCGTTTCCGACTCCGCGCCCTGAGTCGCGCGCAACCTACGTTGGAGGACGTCTTCCTCGCCGCCACAAAACGGAGTTGGGATATCATTGACCGGTCCAACACCGTCGAGCCAACCGAGCCTCAGGCCAAATCGTCTTAACGTCCCGATGCGCCACTTTTTCACCATTCTCAATCACGAGATCCGCATGTTGCTGGTCAGCCCCAGCACCTACATCGCCGCGGTCATGTTTCTTGCGTTCATGGGCTTCATTTTTGCCGGATTGCTGACCGACTACGCCTCCGCTCCTCAACAGACGTCACCTGCCATCGCATTCTTCGAGCTGTTTTGGGTGCCCGTCATTTTCATCGTGCCGCTGCTGACCATGAAAAGCATCTCGGAGGAGCGTCGTCTCGGCACGCTGGAAACGTTGCTGACCACTCCAATTTCGACTGCCGAAGTGGTGCTCGGGAAATACGGCGCCGCCTACTTCCTCTATTTCAGCCTGTGGAGTGCGACCGCCGGATTTTTCTACATTCTGCATCGATTCACACATGACGCGTTTCTACTCGATCTTGGACCGCTCATTGGCGGTTACGTTTTCGTCGCCGTTTCTGGCTTCTTCTTCGTCGCCGTGGGAATTTTTGCCAGTTCACTTTCCCGCAATCAGGCCGTGGCCGGCATCTTGGGTGTTACCATTCTGTTCGGTCTCATTATCGGCACCCAACTCGTGTCCGGACTCAGCGTGCTCAATCAGGAGCTCTTTGCCCCGGTCAAATCATCGCTCGAATACGCCCGCGTTTTCACCCATCTGGAAGACTTCAGTCGCGGGATCATTGATACTCGCCAGCTATTGTTCTACATCAGCGGCACCACCCTCACCCTCATTTTCAGCATCCTCGGCCTCGAAGCCAAGTTGTTGCACAGCTAAGACATGGCTCTTCGCAATAGCTTCGCCGCTGCTCGCTGGAAACGGACCATCAATCTGGTCCTTCAAGCCTGCTTGTTTGTCACCCTGTTCGGTGGACTCAACTACCTCGCCCTTCATCACGGGTGGCGCTGGGATCTGACCCAACACCAGCAACACACGCTCTCCGAAGAGACCCGCGCATATCTGCGCTCTCTCGATCAACCCGTGCGGTTAATCGTCACGGTGAACCCCAACAGTTCCGACCCCGACGCCATTCAAGCCTACCGGGACATTCGCGGAATGCTCCGTGAATACGAAAACGCCACCGCCAGCAAACCCACTGGTAAGATCACGGTCGAGGAACTCGACATCTACCGCGATCAACGGGCCGCCGAGGTGCTCCAAATCGATCAACCCAATCTGGTGGTCGCGATCTGCAACGAGCGCCGCCAAAACATCCCTTGGAGTGATTTCTATGCCACCAAAGATCGCGTGGCCGTAGCGTTCAAGGGCGAACAAATCCTCACCTCCGCTGTGCTTAGCGTCTCCAATCCCGAGCGCCCCCACATCTATTTTCTCGCCGGTCACAGCGAAATGCGTCCCTCCGACGTCGACCCCGCCCGCGGCCTATCCGTCCTCACCAGTGAGCTCCGCCTGCGTAATCTGGAGATCAGTGTCATCGACCTGACCCAGCTGAAGGCAGTCCCCGAAGACGCTGCCCTCGTGGTCATTGCGGCCCCGCAAGGTCGCTACAGTCCCTTCGAGGTGGAGCTCCTGCGCCGGTATTTGTCCAATCGGGCTGGTCGTATCATGGTGTTTCTCGAACCGGGTGTGCGGCACGGGCTCGATGATTTGCTCTACGATTGGGGCTTAGTGGCCGATGATGTCATCATCGCCGAACCGGATCCGTCCAACGTGACTGAAACCAATCAACTGCGCATCAACGCCTTCGCTCCCCATCCGGTCACGCAGACCTTGATCGACAATCAACTCGCGATCTACCTCGGCCTCACGCGGGTCGTGCGGCCCGATCCCGGCCGCCCCCTCGACAACTCCTTGCGCGCCGACGTGTTGGCGGCCAGCTCTGAAAGTGCGTGGGGGGAGCGCAACTACCGACAGACGACCGCGGAATACAATCCTGGTATCGATCTCAAGGGCCTCGCGGGTTTCGAACCCATCAATCGCCTTGGCGTCGTCGTTTCATCCGAGCGCGTGACTCCGCCCAAGGATCTACCTTTCAGCATCCGGGGCGGTCGCCTTATTTTGTTTGGCAATGCCGACTTCATTTCCAACTCCCGTATCTCCCCGCCCGGCAACCTCACTCTCGCCCTCAACGCCGTCGATTGGTGCGTGGACCGCGACGTGCAACTCAACACGCCGCCCCGGCCCATCGAACGTTATCAACTCAATCTCAGCCAATCCGATTTGAGCAATTTGCGTTTCAGCCTCTTGTTCATCCTGCCCGGCATCGCCGCGATCTTTGGGATCTTCGTCTACTGGACGCGTCGCAGCTGATCCCTCCTTACCGCCTTCCTTCACCATGCGCACGAAAGTCACGCTCATCCTCATTCTCCTGAACGTCGCGCTGTTCTTCTTCATTTTCGGCTTCGAACGCCAATGGCACACGGACGAAATGGCCCGTGATGCCCGGCGACGCGTATTGGGACCTGAGGCAGCCAACATCCAAAGCCTCGAAATCAAGGGTGACTCCCTCGCCACGCCGATCCGACTCGAACGGCACGGCGACACGTGGCAAATCACCGCGCCTTACCAATGGCCCGCCAGTCCTTTCGCTGTCGGCCGTATCGTCGAAGAACTACAATTTCTCGAAGATGAGACCAGTTTCCCAACCGATGATCTGCTCAACACCGGACGCTCCCTGGCCGACTACGGACTCGAGCAGCCGGCGCTATTGGTGACGTTTAGCTCCAACCCCGACTCCGACAATGCAACTACCCTCGCCATCGGGAAAAAGACCGACATCGGCAGCCGCCTCTATGTGCTCTCGCCCCAAGGTGATCGCGTGCACGTCGTCACCCAATCTTTGGCCGAAAGCCTTGCCCTCGGTCTCGACCAGATTCGGGCCGACTCCTGCTTCAGCATCCCGGTATTCGAAATTGGTTCCCTCAATCTCCAAAATGCCGGTCCAGCCAATGTGCGCATTCGGCTCCGTCGGGAGGGCAACCGCTGGACCTTTGAGTCGCCCATCGTCACCCGTGCGTCCACCCTCAACACCAAGACGACCCTTAACGGACTGATCAATCTGAAGACCCACACGTTCCTCGGTTCCTCCGTCGGTCAACCCGAACTCCTCGCGCGGGCCGGCACTGCCGCCCCTACCCTCCGCATCACAATTGAGGGCAACAATCGCCGCGAAACCCTCCTGCTTGGCAACGAAGTCGGCCCCACCGCCGTGACGACGTCTCCGCTCGAAGGCTCCGCCAATCCAATCCAACCAGACCGAGAATTTTACGCCCAAATGGAGTCTCGGGACGCAATCTTCACCGTGGTCATTCCCGACAAGTTGGCGACTACTCTCCGCAGCGCCCAGGAGCGGTTGCGAGATCCGCTGGTGCTCGATTTGGAAGGCACCCACATCGATGCCCTTACTCTCGTCGACGAGGATGGCCGCGAAGTGGTGCTCCAGCGTTTGGACAGTGCCGCCGCCCTCCCCAGCGCTTGGCAGGTCGTGCAACGTTTACCCGGAGGCGAGGTCCGCACCCAGGCGGCCGACCCCGTGATCGTGGAGGATCAATTACTCCGCAGCTTGCGACAACTCACGGCCACCAACTTTGAACGCGACGTGCCCACCGATGCCGAGCTCGAGACTTGGGGCCTGCTCCAACCGCGCCGCCGAATCTCCCTCTCCCTCACTTCTGACTCCGGCGCCCTCCTGAGTATGCCGAACTTGAACCTGCTCATCGGCACCAATCAGGATGGATCTCGCGCCTTCGCCAAACTCCAGCGCCAAACCTTCGTTTATGGAGTCGATCAAACAATCCTCTCCCAAACGCCGGTTGACCCGCTCTACTACCGTCAGCGTCTCCTGCGGGAACTGCCCGCCGGAGCCCGTCTGACCGGACTGGTCGTGCGAGATCTGTTGAACAATACCGTGCTTTACAGTCACGATCTGGCCGCCGGCCAAACCTGGGATGCCGTTTTCGCCCAATCCGCTCTTCCCGAGCGCGAAGCCCTGACCAAACTGCGAGCTGAGCTACGCACCCTCCGCGCCAAACGCTTCGTCTCGGATCGCTTCACTGATCGGGTGGAAGTCAGTGGTGTCGCCCGCAGCTGGCGCTTCAAAATCGAAGCCAAGCTCTCCCTCACCGGCGATGCCACCGCGCAAATCGTCGATTCGACCCTCTTCGTCGCCGAACGCGACGGCGGAGATCGCCAACTCGTGGGTTCACCTGATTTCGACGTCGTTTTCACCGCCCAACAACCCTTCGTCGATGCCCTCTGGGCTTTGAGTTATCAAAAACGAGACCCCGGTCCCATCGAACTCACTCCCGTCCCCGAGGGATTGACCGACGACTCCGAGGAAGAAATCCCCCCCCCCAACCAGCCCTAACGCGCCGCCTCCCGGTCCGTCCTTCCCCTCTCCATGTCGAAGCCCTCGTGGTTACAGCTCTGCTGGCGCGGCACGCGATACTGTAGTCAAAGTGTGGTGACGGCTGTCTGTTGGATGGCTTGGTTGGTGTTGAGCGTGTTGGCCATCGTGCAGACTTACGTGGCCACTTCCCACGAACTCACCGTGCCGGATTTTGTTTTGCGAAAGATGGAGAAAACCTTCGCCGACGCGGGACTCCGGTTGGAGTTTGGACAAGCGGCGTTTGATCCCAGCGGACAATTCCTCTTACGCGATGTTCGTTTCCGTTTTGCCAACCTCAGTGAACCCGTCCTCCGCGCCGATTCGGTGCACCTGCGCGTTGACCCCATCAGTTTGGTGCTTCGGCAGGTCGAGCCCAAGTCCGTGCGACTGACCGGCGCCGACCTGCTCCTGCCCGCGGTATTTTCTCCCAGCGGCACCGCCGAGGCGCTGGTCGAGGACTTGGATGCGACCGTCAGCTTTGGCCCGCAGGGACGCCACCTCATTTTGGAACATCTGACCGCGCGACTAGGCCCCCTGCCCGTCGATGTGCGCGGCGAGTGGATGCTGAAACCCTCAGAGTCCGCCATCCCTCCGCTCGATCTTCTCCTGCAACAAATCGCGCAGAACTACCTCAAGGGCTGCGACTGGGTAAGTCATTGGTTGCCCCGGATTCCGCCTCTCGATTCGCCACATTTGAGCGTGACCGTGACCCCCAGCACCGATCGGTTGGCGCAGGTCGGGGTCACCCTCCGAGCCGAGGGAATAGAACTCAAACTCCCGCAAGCGGGAGAGCGCCCCATTTCGATTTCTGACGTTTCCCTCCAAACTACCTTCGCCCTCGCTGGTCCGCCGCAACTCGTCACGACCCGGTTTTTCGGTCGTTCCCTCCAACTCGATCCCCTCGGCTCCCTCGAGGACTTGAATGGAGAAATTGAAGCACTGGTATCGGTGCCGGGTCGCCGTTTCGAACCGCGTATCGTCTCAGCGTCCATTGGCCGCATCGTCACCACTGATGGGCAAATCGATTCGCTCTCCGTGCAAGCC